>NZ_JBIQDP010000003.1:0-2582 GCF_045370945.1 Pseudobacillus sp. 179-B 2D1 NHS | reverse complement strand
AGCCACACAACCAGGTCGGCATATGACCTCGAGCTCCAAGGAGGCGGAGCTGGATAGAATAAAAGCGAAGCCGCCTGTACGAGGCCATCTGTTTTCCCATCGCCTCCCCTTAAGACAAGCTGTCTATAAAGATTGTTTTATGTGTAAAGAAAACTTTTCAAAACAAAAAGAGACTGCCAGTTTTTTCTGACAGTCTTCCTTTTTAAGATTCATCCACCGGGACAAAGTATTGGTCTTTTCTATACACGGTGGCTTCCATTGTTGCAAGAAGATTTCCTTCACTTTCAACAGTGATTCGATACCATGCGATGCGCCGGGTTTTCTTTTCTTCAACGGCTGTAGCAGTTAAAGTGGCTCCTTTGCGGCCAGGAGCCATAAAATTCATATTGGTGGATAAGCCGACAGAGACTTTCCCATAAGAATTGCTTGCTGCTGCAAATACGTAATCCGCAATGGCGAACATAACAGCACCATGAACAGTTCCATGAGAGTTCAACATATAGTCTTCAATTTGCATTTCAGCCGAAGCGGTTCCTTTGCCAAGCGCAGTTAACTGAATACCTAAGTGATTGGCGTACGGCTCCTGCTTGAATGTTTCGACAATCTGGTCATAATGTTCAGCATGGATTTCTTGCTCGTCTAGTTGTCTAGTCAATTTAATCACCTTCCCGTGAATTTTCTAAATTGGTTCTGCCCTCCCGCTTTAACGCTTCACTTGAGTAAAAAGTGCTATGTAAGGAATAGATGGATGATCTAGAAAAATAGCATCATACGATTTTAAAACGCTAAACCAGTAATGGCTTATAAATTCTTTAGATAAAAGTACCATAGCCTTCTCGTTATGTAAATCGAAAGTTCGAACTATTCTGTCTTAATGTGGGCCGCTTTAAGAGGAGGATTGAAAACGATAACAAAACTGAATGAAACGAATATACAAATGAGAGGTTCAAATATGAATTTTCAGAAATTATTATTGACAACAAGCTGCGTAAATTTTAAAATTTAAACATATTACTATTATTCCAATCATCGTATTAAAATCGTTATGAGTTTTCGAGAAGGATTTTTCAAACAAAGGCTATATATTATGCAATTGGAGGGCTACACAATGTATAATCCGCAAATTGAAACAATGGCGCGTTCTGAAATGGAGAGTTTACAGCTTGGACGCCTTCAAAAAACAGTCGAAAGAGTATATGAGAATGTTGAATTCTATAAAAAGAAATTTGAAGAATTAGGGATCACTCCGGAAGATATTAAAAGCTTAGATGATATTGTTAAGCTGCCATTTACAAAAAAACAAGATTTACGCGATAATTATCCATTTGGTTTATTTGCTGTTCCGCAGGAAGAAGTTGTTCGCATTCATGGATCTTCCGGTACAAGCGGAAAACCGACTGTCGTTGGCTATACACAGAATGACATTAACGTGTGGAGTGAAGTAGTAGCCCGTTCCATTGTAGCGGCAGGCGGAAAGAAATCAGACATTTTTCATAACGCTTATGGCTATGGCTTGTTCACTGGCGGTCTTGGTCTACATTACGGGGCGGAAGCTCTTGGGGCAGCTGTTGTTCCTATTTCAGGAGGAAACACAGAAAGACAAATTACAGTCATTGAAGACTTTAAGCCAAGAGGCATTTGCGGTACGCCTTCTTACATTTTAAATATTGCTGAAAAAATGCAGGAAATGGGCAAGGACCCAAGAGATACATCGATTGAATATGGTATTTTTGGTGCGGAGCCATGGTCTGAAGAAATGCGTACTAAGCTCGAAGAAACGTTAAATTTGAAAGCGGTTGATATTTACGGCTTGAGCGAAATTATGGGGCCTGGCGTGTCTATTGAATGTTATGAAGCACAAGATGGTTTGCACGTTCAAGAGGACCATTTTTTCGTTGAAGTAATTAATCCAGATACGCTTGAGCCGGTTGCTGAAGGGGAAATCGGTGAGCTTGTCTTTACGAGCTTAACGAAGGAAGCGTTTCCGATTATCCGATACCGTACGGGTGACCTTGCATCCATTACAAGAGAAACCTGCAAATGTGGACGGACAACAGTGAGAATGTCTAGAGTAAAAGGGCGTACAGATGACATGCTCATTATTCGTGGCGTTAATGTTTTCCCATCTGAAATCGAACGTGTCCTTTTGCAAATTGAAGGCCTTGTGCCGCATTATCAAATTCACCTTGTTAGAAAAGGCACAATGGATGGCGTAGAACTTCATGTAGAAGTGGAGAGCGAATTGTATCGAGAAATCGGAGAAGATTTGTCCCACTTGCGCATTCAGCAAATGAAAAAAGAAATCCAGCATTTGATGAAATCCACCTGTTTGGTGTCAATGAATACAATCTTTAATATCCCTAAAGCGATTCCAAGATCAGAAGGAAAAGCAATCCGAATCGTTGATTTGAGAAATTCCGACACGGTCGGCGTATAATAAGAGAATGACTAGATTGAAGGAGGAATTACGGAATGTCTGACAACCAGCAAGTTTTTGACATCACGATTATCGGGGGAGGGCCAGTAGGATTATTCACCGCTTTCTATGCGGGAATGAGACAGATGTCTTGCAAGATCATTGA
>NZ_JBIQDP010000039.1:0-28845 GCF_045370945.1 Pseudobacillus sp. 179-B 2D1 NHS | reverse complement strand
ACCAGCCACCGGTCAAATATCGGCAGCTGGCTGCTTAAAGGTGTTTTGATCCCTGTCTCAAAAATAGGGGTCAGTCCACAACTAAGGACAGGGGCTTTATTCTACTATTCTTTTGCTGCCTTGCTCCAGTCGATGATGCCTTAATGATGTGATAGATCAGCGGTTTTTGTCATAAGTCTATCCCCTTTGAATGTTCTTCTCTTTTGTTCCCTAACTTAAATAATTCAACTGCTGGGAGTCTGGATAAGCCACTCGCCCATAAGCGATAACCTAACTCTAAATCAGTAAGGGACGTGGCTGCCAATACTATGACTAGTCTAACGAACAGCGCCAATAATGGAAGAAAATTATTTTTTGATCATACTTGTTCTCTTAAACAACTCTACCAGCGCTAGGATGATCGGTGCAAGCAGGTCTCATAACCTATATTACTTTTTGCATAAAAAAGAGACCTGTAGCCACAAGTCTCAAGCTCTTCTCATAGTCATTTTCATAATTAGCCAACCCCCCCATAACCATTGATAACAAAGTAAAAAATACTCCCAGATTAATACCTAATCGGAAGAAAAAGTCTGCCTGATAAGTACTTCCTTTATATTCTGCTGTTCCAGAAATCACACCGCAAATTAAGACCTCTAATACTAAGCAGATAATCGAAATCCAAAATGCTCTCGAAACAAATCTCATATGCTCCTCCTATTAACAACACTTGCTAATGAATTACCTTATAACCCCTTATTCGGTAAATAGTTACAACGCATTGATTACGCTTTTGAGACTGGTAGTCATAATAAGTACAATGTACTGTTTTTTTCATTTAAAAACACCTCCATCTTATTAGATGCTTAACGGCTCGGCTATTAAGAAAAAACAAATTCAGTCAGCTACACAAATTTTATTACGCCCCGATTTTTTTGCTTGGTATAATGCTCTGTCCGCCTCTTCAATTAACATGTTTATATTATTGGTAGTATCTCCATAACTTGCAATTCCAACGGAAATTGTCAATGTGATTTTTTGACCATCATTCAATGAAAACGTGTTTTTCTCTACTGCTTTTCTTATATTTTCAGCTATTTCAATTGCCCTATTCAATTGGCAATCTATTAACACTACTGTAAATTCCTCTCCTCCATTACGACTCACCAAATCAAAGCTTCTTGTGCCTTTCCGTAGAAGTAAACCTAATTGTTTTAAAACAGCATCCCCTTCGGCGTGTCCATATGTATCATTTATCCTTTTAAAAAAGTCAACGTCAATATAAAGAAGGGATAAAGGTTTGTTATTTGTTTTAGCATCAGTAGTTAGCTTATTAAACACTTCATCGAATCGCCGTACATTGTTCAAACCTGTTAGTCCATCTATTTTGGCCTCCTCTTTATACTTTTCCAGCAGCATCTGACTATCACGTAAAAATTCAAGGATATAAAAAGCAAGATACCCAGCCGCATAGGAGATAGTCCAATACAGTGGGATTAAATATAAAAGAAAAGAAATATCTTCAATTAAATAAATAACAGTAAAAGAAAAAGAGATATTAGAAAAAGTTAACATGTATAATATTTTTGTATTTCTGGTCAACTGAATTTTTGAAATCCATATGGAAAATATCGCAACAGAAACGATAAACATGATAGAAACATAGGATGAAAGATTAATCCCAATCAAAAACCTACCTATCATCACGAACATTACAGAAATAGCTGTAGGCAATGCTCCACCAGTGGAGGCTAATAAAATAACCGGAATATGCCGTAAATCAATAATCGTTGTTCCAATCTCTATGCTGTATTGCATCAATACATTGCTAGCAAGCCCTCCCGCTGCCCCCACAAGTATCTTTCTTTTAATGGAGGGACTAGAACGAAGAGGAGAGCTTTTTGTGAGATGGGCATATATAAATAAAAGAGAAATAATTATAGTCAAATTCGCAAAGAGATCTTTAATAATCATTTTTATCACCTTAAGGAAATTTATCACATTTACTGGAAAGTTAAAACCAGGAGCCAATAAAATCAGCTCAATTAATTCTATTTCTTTTATAAAAAATTGAAACAGATGCTATTGAGCGTTTTGAAGAATATACAGCAACTATTATGTCCGGGGCAGAAAAGGGGGCAAGAATCAAAAAGCTGATACTATATGAGGTTTACCTTCAAACAAAAACCCCTTGAAGCCAAGTGGCTCAAGGGGTTTCACTATTAATACATTTGTAAATATTGTTCGCGTTCCCAAGGGTGGACTTGTGTGCGGAACATGTCCCACTCAATCTCTTTTGCTTCAATGAAGTGTTCAAGGATATGTTCGCCGAGGGCTGCTTGAATAACTTCATCTTTTCTTAACATGCGAAGTGCTTCTGCTAATGTACCCGGCAGATCCTCTACACCTTCACGTTCCCTTTCTTCTTCGTTCATTGTGTAGATGTTGCGATCAACAGCAGGCGGCGGTGTCATGCTGTTTTTAATGCCGTCAAGTCCTGCTTGCAGAAGGACAGCCATTGCTAAGTATGGGTTTGCTGCCGGGTCTACACTGCGCACTTCCACACGTGTGCTCATGCCGCGAGCAGATGGAATACGGATCAGCGGACTGCGGTTTTGACCAGACCAAGCAACATAACAAGGCGCTTCATAGCCAGGGACAAGCCGCTTGTAGGAGTTTACAGTAGGGTTTGTAATAGCTGTAAATCCTTTCGCGTGCTTGATGGTACCAGCGATAAATTGATAAGCTGTTTCACTTAATTGCAACTCGCCATTTTCATCATAAAATGCATTTTTGCCATCTTTGAATAATGACATATTGCAGTGCATGCCTGATCCACTTACACCAAATAGCGGCTTCGGCATAAAGGTTGCGTGCAATCCATGTTTTCTCGCAATCGTTTTGACAACCAACTTAAATGTTTGGATTTCATCACAAGCAGTTAAGGCATTGGCATATTTAAAGTCAATTTCATGCTGTCCCGGCGCCACTTCATGGTGGGAAGCTTCGATTTCAAAGCCCATTTCTTCCAGCTCTAGCACGATGTCCCGGCGGCAGTTTTCTCCAAGATCTGTCGGTGCCAAGTCGAAGTAGCCACCGTTATCATTAAGCTCTAATGTAGGTTCGCCATTCGCATCCAATTTAAACAAGAAAAACTCTGGCTCAGGCCCTAAGTTGAAATTAGAAAAACCGAGTTCTTCCATTTCCTTCAAAATTCTCTTTAAGTTGCTGCGCGGATCTCCGGCAAAAGGGGTGCCATCTGGCATGTAAATGTCACAAATCAAACGAGCTACTTTTCCTTTTTCCGCTGTCCAAGGGAATACTACCCATGTGTCAAGATCCGGATATAAATTCATATCAGATTCTTCAATACGCACAAATCCCTCGATAGAGGATCCATCAAACATCATTTTGTTATCCAGTGCTTTCGGCAATTGACTCACTGGGATTTCCACATTTTTAATGGTTCCTAAAATATCGGTGAATTGCAGCCGGATGAATTTAACGTTTTCCTCCCTCGCCAAATTCATAATGTCTTCTTTTGTATACTTGCCCATACAAATAATTCCTCCTCAAGATCATACGTTGTGTTTATTTTTAATGAAAATAACGAAAGCGATCTCCGGGCGGAAGATCGTTTCGATAAAAACGACCAGCATTAATAAATTCCTTGCGCAACAATTTCCTTACTTCTTCATCAGTGGAAATCTTTTTCTCTTTGCTCAATTCATTCTTAACTTGATTATGTATGCTCTCATCTTCCTTCAATAAGATTTTTTTCACACCTGCCATATTGACACCTTCATCAAGCAGATCTTTAATTTCGAGCAAACGGTCAATATCATACAAAGAAAAGAGCCGGCGATTGCCTGCAGTCCGTTCTGGACGAATCAATTGATGTTCTTCATAGTAGCGTATCTGCCTGGCGGATAAATCTGTTAGTTTCATCACTGTTCCCATTGGGAATAATGGCATCGAACGCCTGATTTTGCTGCTCATCAATGATCTCTCCTTTCTTTATGTTATTTATTTTATACCCTGTTACTTTATATGTCAAACACATGTTAGGTTTTCTAACATGAAAAAATTGTTATAAAAAACAGCTGCAAGAGCATTTGCTACTTGCAGCCATTTTTTATAACAATTTTTTCTCGATTAACTCATTTAATGCGTAGCAGACCGCAATTTTTACGTGGGCGTACGTTAACCCTCCTTGTACATAAGCGGCAAAGGGTGGGCGTAACGGCCCATCTGAAGACAGTTCAATGCTTGCTCCCTGCACAAACGTCCCGGCTGCCATAATCACATCATCTTCATAACCAGGCATGTAACTAGGATAAGGAGTCACATGGGAATTAACCGGAGAAGCACTTTGAATCGCCTGACAGAAAGCGACCATCTTCTCGCGGTCATCAAATTGGACAGCCTGGATGAGATCAGTTCTTTTCTCGTGCCATTTAGGAGTCGTATTCATTCCCATTTTTTCTAGTATCGCTGCTGTAAAGATGGCTCCTTTTAAACTCTCCGCTACCACGTGCGGAGCAAGAAAGAAACCCTGGTACATCTCCTGCAGACTGTACAGACTCGCGCCTGCCTCGGCACCAATCCCTGGTGAAGTCATCCGATAAGAACAGCTTTCCACGTATTCTGCCTTCCCTGCTATGTAACCGCCTGTTTTTGCAAGGCCGCCTCCCGGATTTTTAATTAATGAACCAGCCATTAGGTCAGCTCCCACATGGCAAGGCTCCTGCTCTTCCGTAAATTCCCCGTAACAGTTATCAACGAAGACAACAACATCGCTTTTTACTTTTTTAACAAATTCAATCATTTCTTTAATATCCGTCATGGTAAACGAAGGGCGGACAGCATACCCTTTAGAACGCTGAATGCCAATCATTTTTGTATTTGGCTTAATGGCTGCCCGAATAGCTGAATAGTCCGGCCGTCCCCCTTCAGCAAGCGGAACGCTTTGATAAGAAATACCAAATTCTTTCAGCGATCCATTTCCTTTGCCGGAAATTCCAACAATCTCTCCCAATGTATCATAAGGGTCACCCGTAATATAAAGAAGCTCATCTCCTGGGCGCAATATACCGAACAAAGCGATCGAAATTGCATGCGTCCCGGAAATAATCTGCGGCCGGACAAGCGCTGCCTCTCCTCCGAACACATCAGCATAAATGCTCTCAAGTGTATCACGACCGCTGTCATCATAGCCATATCCGGTGGAAGGAGTAAAGTGAAATTCACTTACCCGGTGCTTTCTAAAGCTTTCAAGCACCCGAAATTGGTTTAATTCCGCCGTTTTTTCAATCCCTCGATGTACATCGGCAATCTGGGCCTCAGCCTCCTCGGCAATCGGCTGAATAGTTTTTCCTTGTGTCAATAATTCAAACATAACTGTTCTCCCTCTGTATTATGTGTATTTTATCATTTCACCGACAATTGGATGATCCCTAAACATAAATCCTTGCACACGATAAAATTGATCGTCTTCATCAAACGAGATGGAATCTACAATGGTTTCTGTCTTCAACTGGGCGAGCAGCTTGCCGGCAGAGGATGGAATCCGCCCGTTGTATGGCACCATCTGCTCTTTCATCATGCTCTCGATCGTTTCCTTCAATTTCAGGCGGTCTTCTTCATCAAGAGCACTGATGAGTATTGTTTCTGCATCCGAGGAGCGAACGAATTCCTCGTGTTGTTGATCGCTTTTATTATAAACCGTCAATTCTGGCAAATGGTCCATCTCAAGCTGCTCCAGCAGGCTTCTCACAGTCTGTTGGTGCTGGACAAAATCAGGATTTGAACTGTCAACAACATGCAATAATAAATCTGCCTCACTCACTTCCTCAAGGGTAGACCGGAATGCTGCAACGAGCGTTGTCGGCAAATCCTGAATAAAGCCAACGGTGTCGGTGAGAATCGCCTGATAGCCGCTCGGCAAAACTAGTTTCCGAGTTAAAGGATCGAGTGTAGCAAACAGCTGGTTTTCTTCCAGTGACTCAGCAGCAGTCAGCCTGTTGAATAAAGTGGACTTTCCGGCATTCGTGTAGCCAACCAGCGCTATTTGAAATGTTTTGTTCTTTTTTCGGCGACTTCGATACCGCTCACGGTGATGAACGATCGTCTGAAGCTGCCGCTTGATTTCATCAATGCGCCGACGAATGTGACGACGGTCACTTTCAAGCTTTGTTTCCCCGGGTCCTCTCGTTCCGATTCCGCCGCCAAGACGAGAAAGAGCTGTTCCCTGTCCAGCCAGCCGCGGCAGCAAGTACTGCAGCTGAGCGAGTTCTACTTGCAGTTGTCCCTCTCTCGACCGGGCACGGCGGGCAAAAATATCAAGAATTAATTGTGTCCGGTCAATCACCCTGGCAGATAGATCGGCAGAAAGATTTCTAATTTGACTCGGAGACAGCTCATCATTAAAAATAATGATATCAGGCTCCAGTTCCTCCTCTAATCTTTTTAATTCCTCTACCTTTCCTTTGCCAATATATGTGCCTGGGTGGATTCGCTCTCTTTTTTGTGTGATCATGGCTAAGGACTCACCTTGCGCCGTTTCTGTTAGTGATTTCAACTCTTGCATGGAGTACAGAAACTGTTCCGTATCGTCCGTTAACTGGCAACCAGCCAGAATGACTTTTTCTTTTTCCACATTTGTCAATTAGTTTCCTTCTTTCCTTAGATTTTTCTTCCATCATCTTATCAAAAAGGCAGATAAAATACTAATAACTCTGCAACCGCATACGAAACTTAAAAAATTTTTTCTTTATTAAAAGTTAGGCTGGTTCTTTAGGCCTTCCGGTACTATAATAGATTGCCGGGAACATTTTAGTAAGAGGTGACATCCATGGAAATCACTTGGGACATTTTTACAGTCATCGGTACAATTGCTTTTGCTATTTCTGGTGCGATTGTGGCGATGGAGGAAGAGTATGACGTATTCGGTGTATATATATTAGGAATGATTACCGCTTTTGGCGGCGGAGCGATCCGTAACTTATTGATTGGTGTACCCGTCTCTGCTTTGTGGGAACAAGAGGCTTTTTTTCAAATTGCCCTGCTATCTATCACAGCGACACTTCTTTTCCCTCACAATATGCTAAAGCATTGGCCGGTATGGGGAAATTTCTTTGATGCCATCGGTTTGTCAGCTTTTGCTGTTCAAGGTGCACTGTATGCAGTCGGAATGAATCATCCGATCAGTGCGGTCATTGTGGCTGCTGTTCTAACCGGAAGCGGCGGAGGCCTTGTGCGCGACTTGCTGGCAGGACGGAAACCAGCTCTTTTGCATAATGAAGTGTATGGCTTATGGGCTGCGTTGGCCGGTTTGCTTATTGGGTTGAACATAACAACTACACCTGTCGAATTAATTATCCTTTTTACTGCGATTGCAGCCCTTCGTGTAGCATCTTATAAATTAAAATGGAGACTCCCAAAAAGGGCCCTCCATTAACAATATAAAAGCCTTTCAAAGTTTATTTGAAAGGCTTTTATTATATTAAAATGCCTCCAGCTTTACCTCTTCCGAAACAGTCATGTCAGCCTCTGTGCACTCGATAATTTCCTCTACCGAATACCCTTCTGCTACTTCCATAAGCATGAGACCCTTTGATGTAACATCCATGACAGCCCTGTCGGTAATAATGCGTTGGACGACGCCTTTACCGGTTAACGGAAGCTTGCATTCTTTTAAAATTTTTGACTGGCCATGCTTATTTACATGATCCATAATCACAATGGTTTTGCGGGCACCATGAACAAGATCCATTGCCCCACCCATTCCTTTTACCATTTTTCCTGGAATCATCCAATTGGCCAAGTCACCATTCTGAGAGACTTCCATTCCCCCGAGAATGGCCACATCAATGTGCCCCCCGCGTATCATAGCAAAAGATTCGGAACTGTCAAAGTAAGCAGAGCCAGGAATAGCTGTAACCGTCTCTTTTCCGGCATTGATCAAATCAGCATCCATTTCCTCTTCGCTTGGGTAGGGACCTATACCAAGCAGACCGTTTTCCGACTGCAGTACGACTTCTTTGTTTTCAGAAATGAAATTAGCAACAAGCGTCGGCATGCCAATGCCTAAATTCACGTAATTGCCGCTTTCAATCTCCTTTTCTGCCCGTCTTGCAATCTTCTCTCTTGTATCCATTAGTATCCCTCCTTCATTGACGAACCGTTTTTCTTTCAATCCGCTTTTCTTGACTTCCCTGGATCAATGCCTGTACGTAAATACCTGGTGTATGAATATAGTTCGGATCGAGATCCCCTATTTCTACAATCTCTTCCGCCTCAGCGATGGTGATTTGACCAGCAGCGGCGATCATCGGGTTAAAATTTCGGGCGGTTTTATTATAGACGAGATTCCCTTTTTTATCTGCTTTCCAGGCCCTTACAAGACTGAAATCAGCTGTTAGGGCTTCCTCAAGTAAATACTCTTTCCCATTAAATTCTCGAATCTCTTTTCCCTTGGCAATGGGAGTACCGACGCCAGCCGGTGTAAAAAACGCCGGAATCCCTGCCCCACCTGCCCGGATTTTTTCAGCCAGCGTTCCTTGTGGAGTTAATTCCACTTCTATTTCACCGGCAAGCATCTGCCGTTCAAATTCTTTATTTTCACCAACATAGGAACCAATGATTTTCTTGATTTGTTTATTTTTTAATAGCAGCCCGAGTCCCCAATCATCGACTCCACAATTATTAGAAATGATCGTTAGCTCTTTTACTCCCGAATCCGCCAGTGCTTTGATTAAGTTTTCAGGTATGCCACACAAACCAAAGCCGCCAACCATGATCGTCATTCCATCTTTAATTCCCGATACTGCCTCTCGGAAATCAGTATAGATTTCTTTCATCCCGTTCCCCTCCTTTTATTAGACAGGATTCACCCCATGTTTACGGTCTGTGAACACCATATATTTAGACATATACACATTGAGCCGGGCAGAGAGTTCTTCACGCAGTCGGTTTGGCTCTACTACATCATCTATAATCAATTCTGACGCCAGACGATAGATGTCAATATCCTGGCGATATTCTTCCCTCTTCTCATTGATAAACGCGGCTTTTTCTTCCTCCGGCAACGCAGCAATTTTATTGGCGTAGACAGCATTGACTGCCGCCTCAGGACCCATAACCGCAATTTGCGCTGTCGGCAGTGCCAGACAGCAATCCGGTTCAAATGCCGGCCCAGCCATAGCATAGAGGCCAGCTCCATAGGCTTTACGCACAACCACTGTCATCTTAGGCACCGTTGCTTCACTCATTGCAAAAATCATTTTTGCCCCGTGACGGATAATGCCAGCTTTTTCTACATTTGTTCCGATCATAAATCCAGGCACATCCGCCAAGAACAAAAGCGGAATATGAAAAGCATCACACAAACTGATAAATTTAGCTGCTTTGTCAGCTGAATCATGAAACAGCACGCCACCTTTTACTCGAGGCTGATTAGCAATAATACCAACCGGCTGTCCATTGATCCGGCCTAGACCAGTAATCAACTCAGCTGCAAATAATTTTTTAATTTCACAGAAGCTGTCTTCATCGATCAAGCGTTCAATCAGCTGATACATGTCAAAGGGTGCGTTTTGGTTTTGAGGGATAAGTTCTTCGATTGACTTTTCAAAGGCTGCAGGTGCTTTCGGCTCTCTTGGAACTGGTTTCTCCGTATAATTATCCGGAAAATACGTTAAATACTTTTTCGCATATGCAATAGCTTCCTCTTCTGTTTTGACAAGCACATCGCCACAACCCGAAACAGAACAGTGCATTTTTGCTCCGCCCATTTGCTCAAGTGTGACTTTTTCGCCAATCACCATTTCTGCCATACGCGGTGATCCAAGGTACATCGAAGCATTTCCTTCCACCATTACAACAATGTCGCAGAAAGCTGGAATGTAGGCACCCCCTGCAGCAGAAGGGCCGAATAACAGGCAAATTTGCGGCACCTTTCCAGATAGCTTCACTTGGTTATAAAAAATACGGCCCGCTCCTCTGCGCCCTGGGAACATTTCAAGCTGATCTGTGATTCGTGCCCCTGCTGAATCAACAAGATAGAGCATCGGGCAGCGCAGTTTTTCGGCTGTTTCTTGAATGCGAATAATCTTCTCTACTGTCCGCTTTCCCCACGAGCCAGCTTTAACCGTTGAATCATTCGCCATCACGCACACTGTGCGTCCGTTCACTTTTCCGATGCCGGTAACCACTCCGTCTGCCGGCAAATCCCCAGCCATCATATTGGCGAATAATCCGTCCTCTGTCTGAAGACCCTCGTCAAAAAGTCGTTCCAGACGATCACGAACGAATAACTTTCCTTGCTCCTTATTTTTTTCATGATACTTTTCCTGTCCGCCTTTCAAGATGGCTTCTGTTTTCTGCTGATAGTCTGTTTTTACTCCCGTTTCATTCACTGCTGTCTCCTCACTTTCCTCTGTATGTTGGCGGCCGCTTTTCTGCAAACGCCCGCAATCCCTCCAGTCTATCCTCTGTCGGAATTAAGGTATTATAAGCCAGCCGTTCAATTTGCAAGCCGGTTGCAATATCGGTCTGCATCCCCTGATTGATGGCTGTTTTTGCCTGAAATAATGCCAACGGGGCATTTGCAGCAATCTCCCTCGCCAAATGGATGGCTGTTTCCAGTAAATTTTCCGGAGTAGCAATATGCTCGACAAGACCAATTTGTTCTGCCTGGTGAGAGGCAATGCGTCTGGCTGTGAAAATTAATTCTTTTGCTTTTCCGGTTCCGATCAATCGAGGCAACCTCTGTGTTCCTCCAGCTCCTGGAATGATGGCAAGAGAGGTTTCTGTTAATCCCATTTTCGCGTGACTGGAGGCAATTCGGATATCACAGGCTAAAGCCAATTCTAATCCTCCCCCGAAAGCAACGCCGTTTATAGCCGCAATAACCGGCTGCGGCAACGCTTCCACCTCGTTAATAACCGAACCAATCAAACTGACAATTTTCCTTACTTCCGCTTCGTTCATTCCTCTTCTTTCTTTTAAGTCAGCCCCTGCACAAAAAGCTTTCTCACCTTTGCCCGTCAAAATGATCACCCGAACTTCCGGATCATGTTTAAGGTTATAGAGGGCATCGTGAAGATCATACAAAAGGGCTTGAGACAAGGCGTTAGCTGCTTCGGGGCGGTGAAGTGCCAAAACAGTCACTCCTTGTTCAAGCTTCGTCACTTCAACTGTTTTTCCCAAACAACTCACCCTCTCTCCACTTTGCGGTATAGTTCCATTTGCCTGCTGTTTAACGGCTTGCCTAAAATAGATTCCATCAATTCACCAGCTTCAATCAGCCCTTCTAACCGAACGCCTGTTTTAATCCCCATAGCCTCAAGCATATAAACCAGGTCCTCTGTTGCTACATTTCCAGATGCCCCTTTAGCATAAGGACAGCCACCCAATCCTCCGAGAGCACTATCAAATGTGCGGATCCCCATTTCCAAAGCTTTCGAAATATTTGCAAGTGCTGTCCCTCTTGTATCATGAAAGTGCATAGCAATACGCTCTTCGGAAAACTCAGAGAGAAGCTGTTCAAGCAGCCGTTCCACCTCTGTAGGGACAGCGACGCCAATCGTTTCACCAAGCGACAATTCATCAATGCCCATATCAAACAACCGGGTACTGATTTCTTTTACCTGTTCAGCTGGCACAGCTCCCTCATATGGACAAGCGATCACAGTCGATAAATATCCTCGCACTGTTTTTCCAGCTGCTTTCGCCTCTGTAACGACCTCTTTCAAGACTGGAAGTGTATCCGAAATGCTCTTGTTAATATTGTTTCGATTATGTGATTCGCTTGCAGACATGAAGACGCTCACTTCATCGACATTACCTTCCAGCGCCCTTCGCAGTCCATGCATGTTTGGAACGAGGGCTGCATAGGTGATGCCTGGCTTTCTATCGATAGAAGAAAGTACTTCTACCGCATCTGCCAGCTGCGGAATCCATTTCGGATGAACGAGAGAGGTGACTTCAATATAGGATAGCCCGCTGTCTGAGAGCCGGTTAATCCAGGCTACCTTATTCTCGGTGCCTACCTGATGCGGCTCATTTTGCAGACCATCACGGGGTCCCACTTCTTTAATGGTCACTTTTTCAGGAAGTTTCAACAGGGAACCCTCCTATTCCATATCAACGAGTGCATCCGCTTCGTTGACAAAGTCTCCCTCATTCACATGAATTTTTTGAACGGTGCCATCTTCCTCAGCAGCAATGGGGATTTCCATTTTCATTGATTCTAAAATGATGACATCCTGACCAGCCTTTACTTCTTCTCCCTCTGCTACAAGAACCTTCCACACGTTCCCTGCCATGCTTGCTTGTACTGTTGTCAATATAATCTCTCCTTTACTTCGTTGTGGTTAACTCCGGCAAATAGTATTCATTCACAAAATGAGTTGTTGTTGTTCCTTTTAAAAATTGCTGATGGCTGATAATTTTTCTAAGCATCGGCAAGTTCGTTTTGATGCCTTCAATTTTGTACTGCTCTAGCGCTCCCTTCATGCGGGCGCAGGCTTCTTCTCTCGTTGCTCCCCAGGTGATCAACTTACCGATCATCGGGTCATAAAACGGAGTTACAGTTGAGCCTTCCTCGACCGCACATTCATTTCGTATCCCCTCTCCTTGAGGCAGTTCAAAGGCGGTAATTTGGCCAGGTGAAGGGAAAAAGGTTTTTGGATCTTCAGCGTAAATCCGGACTTCAATTGCATGGCCGTTTCGCTTAACGGCCTCTCGTGTTAATTCGAGCTTCTCGCCGGCAGCCACTTTTAATTGCTGCTCCACAAGATCAAGCCCAGTGATTTCCTCCGTTACTGGATGCTCTACTTGCAGACGTGTATTCATCTCCAAAAAATAGAAATTTTCTTCTTTATCCACTAAAAATTCAATCGTGCCGGCATTCGTATAGCCAATATGACGAGCAGCCTTAACTGCAGCATCCAGCATCTTTGTTCTCGTTTCCTCGCTAATAAACGGGGACACCGCTTCTTCCACTACTTTCTGATTGCGGCGCTGAATGGAACATTCCCGCTCCCATAGTGGAATCACTTGACCATGAGAGTCTGCCAATACTTGGACTTCAATATGATGCGGCTCTTGAATATACTTTTCCAGGAACATATCACCGTTGCCGAAAAAAGATTCTGCTCGCTTTTTATTTCCAGCAAACGCCTTAACGAGTTCCTCTTCAGAGTGAACAAGCTGCATCCCAATGCCGCCGCCCCCCGCTGAAGCTTTCAACATTAACGGGTAGCCAACAGAGGCGGATGCCGCCTTCGCCTCTTCTTCATCCTGAAGCGGGATATTAATCCCTTCAATGATAGGGACTCCCGCTTCCTTCATCGTTTTGCGCGCTTCAATCTTACTCCCCATAGCTGCTAAAATATCGGGGGCAGGGCCGATAAAGGCAAGCCCCTCATCGAGACATTTTTGCGCGAAAGCAGCATTTTCTGAAAGCAGGCCATAACCCGGATGAATAGCCTCTGCTCCACTCGCCTTTGCTGTCCGGATAATTTCATCAGCATTTAAGTAACTAAGGTTTACTTGCGGCTTACCTATGCAATAAGATTCATCTGCCTGACGGACAAACAGAGCCTGCTCATCCGCTTCAGAGTATATAGCTACCGTTTTTATCCCCATCTTTTTACATGTGCGAATAATACGCGAAGCAATTTCTCCGCGATTAGCAATTAATATTTTGGAAAACAAACTGGATCACTCCTTCTGTTTACTTCAATAAGCTCATCGATTGTTCGCGCAGTCTAAACTTTTGAATTTTTCCTGAAGCGGTCATCGGGTATTCCTTCGTAAATTGAATGTACTTCGGAATTTTATGGCGGGAAATTTTATCCTTGAAGTACTCTTTAATTTCGTCTGCAGATGCGATTTCTCCCTCTTTAAGAATGATCCAAGCCATCAATTCCTCACCGTACTTTTCATCTGGTATCCCAATCACCTGTGCGTCGAGTATTTTGGGATGAGTATACAAAAACTCTTCAATTTCACGCGGGTAAATATTTTCCCCGCCCCGGATGATCATGTCTTTTAAACGGCCAGTCACCCTTATATAACCATTCTCATCCATGACAGCCAGATCACCTGTGTGGAGCCATCCCTCTTCATCAATCGCTTCTTTTGTGGCATCTGGATTGTTATAATACCCTTTCATTACGTGATACCCTCGCGTGCATAGCTCCCCTTGCTTATTAAACGGCAGTTCCCTTGATGACCCAGGTTCCACAATTTTCACTTCCACCTCTGGAAGTGCCCGGCCTACCGTTTCTACACGCAGTTCAACAGGGTCATCTGTTCGTGTTTGGGTAATCACTGGCGAGGACTCTGTCTGGCCATAGCATATAGTTATTTCCTCCATGTGCATCTTATTCATTACTGCTTTCATGATTTCGACTGGGCAATTCGATCCTGCCATTACTCCTGTACGGAGAGTAGACAGGTTGTATTTTTGAAAATTCGGATGATTCAGTTCAGCAATAAACATCGTCGGCACGCCATGCAGCGCTGTGCACTTCTCCTGCTCTACCGTTGCTAGCACGGTCTCTGGATCAAATTCCTGCACAGGTACCATTGTAGCCCCGACAGTCACACACGCCATCGTTCCAATCACACACCCAAAGCAGTGAAAAAATGGAACCGGAATACAGAGACGATCTTCTTTCATCAATTCCATGCATCCAGCAATATGAAAAGCATTATTTATTAAATTGCTGTGTGTCAACATGACTCCCTTAGGAAAACCTGTTGTTCCGGATGTATACTGCATATTGATCACATCATCTGGCGCAAGCTCCTCTGTTCGTGCATCCAGCTGTTCTTCTGTCACTCGGTCCGCCATTTCTAAAATATCCGACCAGCTATACGTACCGCTGTACTGCTGTTCACTGAGAACGATGACATTTTTTAACAAGGGCAGTCGCTTAGACGACAATTCTCCAGGCTCACAGGAATGTAACTCCGGACAGATTTCATAAATCGTATCGATATAGGAATTTCCGCGGTAATCTTCTATTAAAACGAGTGTACGACTCTCTGATTGCTTTAATAAATATTCCAATTCAGCGGCACGATAATTCGTATTAACTGTTACTAAAACCGCTCCCATTTTACCTGTGGCAAATTGCAGTGTGACCCATTCAGGAACGTTCGTTGCCCAAATAGCTAGATGTTCTCCTTTATCAACCCCAAGCGCCATTAAGCCTCGCGCTACTTTTCGGCATAGCCGATTAAATTCGCTGTACGTGTAGTGAATACCTCGATCTGGATAGACAAGTGCTTCATGATGTGGAAGTTGTTCGGCCTTATTGGCTAATAGTTCCCCTATTGTTTCATGGATCAATTCGCTCATAACACCCTTCCCCCTATTATCTTTTAACAGCCAAGGTGGCGTGCGATAACCAGACGCTGGATTTCCGAAGTACCTTCCCCGATTTCAAGCAGTTTTGCATCGCGCAAAAATCTTTCTACATCATATTCGTGCATATAACCGTAGCCGCCATGTATTTGAATAGCTTGATTGCTCGTGCGAAAGCTCGTTTCTGAAGCAAATAATTTGGCCATAGCTGCTTCTTTGCCAAATGGTTTTCCTTGATCTTTCAGCCAGGCAGCTTTATACACAAGGTTGCGGGCTAACTCCACTTCGGTCGCCATATCTGCCAATTTAAACTGAATGGCCTGGAATTTAGAGATTGGCTGGCCAAACTGCATACGCTCCTTCGAGTATTGAAGCGCCTTCTCTAAAGCCCCTTGCGCAATACCCACCGCTAAAGCGGCAATGGAGATACGACCGCCATCAAGCGTATATAAAAACTGACTGAAACCTTTTTGACTGTCTCCAAGTAAATTTTCTTTCGGCACCCGCACATTTTCGAGTATAATTTCACACGTGTTAGATGCACGGACACCCATTTTGTCATAGTTGCACGAAATGGTCACACCCGGTGCATCAGCAGGTACGATAATAGCTGAAATAATGTTCTTTCCGTCTTCTCTTTTTCCTGTGACAGCGGTTACAATAATTTGTCGAGCAAAACCTGCATTTGTAATCCAGCACTTCTCACCATTAATTACATACTCATCGCCATCCAGGACTGCTTTCGTTCTTGTGCCCCCGGCATCAGAGCCGGCATTTGGCTCAGTTAAACCAAAAGAACCCAATGTTTCTCCTTTCGCCATTGGAACGAGCCATTCCTGCTTTTGTTCTTCCGTTCCGAAATAAAAAATCGGGCTTGCTCCCAGGCTGATAGCTGCTGCGTAGCTTAACCCTGTGCCGCCGCACGCTTTGCCGATTTCCTCCACTGCAATTGCATAAGAGACAGTGTCCCCGCCAGATCCCCCATATTCTTCTGGAAATGGAATGCCAAGTAACCCTAACTCCCCCATCTTTTTAAATGCCTGTTCATTAAACCCTGACGTTTTATCAAGTTCCTGGGCGTACGGCTTAATCTCTTTTTCAGCGAAACTTTTTACCATTTCCTTTAGCATTTGCTGTTCTTTCGTTAATTCAAAATTCATGTAAAATCCCCCTTGTTTTCCTTTTTAATTCAGAGACAGACTAGTCGGTCTTTGAAGGTTATTATAATAGCCAGCTTAATGGTTAATTGGCTGACTGTTTAATAAAATATGATTGAATATCTTGATTCTCCATCCCTTTTTCTGTAATTAGTGCATGCACAAGCAGATCGTTAAATATTCCTCCAATGTCCTCGATTGACAGCTTCCCTTCTTTTTTAAACCATTTGTACGTCCAGTTCACCATGCCAATAATTGCCATCGTCGTAATCTCAGCCGATACTTCCGGCCGAAAATCACCGCTCTTTTGGCCTTCGCAAATGATTTGTAAAATGATCTTTCGATACTCGTCGCGCTTTTCATTAATCTTTTCTTGAAAATCCCCTTTTAAGTACGTGCTTTCTTGATAAAAAACAGTAATATGCGGCTTATACAAATCAAACACCTTAGTAAATGACAAAACAATCGCACAAAGCCGAGAGACAGGTGTGTCATAACTAGCATATGCTTCCTTGGCACGGTCGAGCACGTAGGAAATAAAAACGTCGTGAATGTGATATAATAATTCATCTTTCGACTTGAAATTGTGGTAAAACCCCCCCTTGGAAGTACCGCTTTCCGCCACAATTTGATCGACCGTCACTCCATGATAGCCGTGTTTTTCAAACATAATAAGTGATGTTTCTATAATTCTTTCTTTTAGCGCTTTCTTTTTCATAACTGACCACCTTTGAATAAATAGTATCATAGAAAAAACTGGATTGACAATTTTTTTATCAGAAAATAGAAAATAATTTAACGACGCGGCTTGTCCTTTTAGATTGAAAGAAAACCGCCCATGATAATGGCGGTTTATTTTTCTTACTTTAACCCATCTTCTGTTATTTCAATTGGATGTCCTTTGACTCGATTAACATTAACTCTTCATATTTATAGTTATTTTCATTGAGCAAGCGAACAGCTTGAGCGCGTGTCGCTTTTTCAATTAAATTGCGAACATACCTTCCATTTGAAAATGTTTGGTAGTTCCCTTCTCTCACTTTAACAAAGTGTTCACGCAGCTTCATTTTTGCTTCTTTGCTAAACTGGTATTCTTTTTCTGCAGCCATTTTTTCTGCAATAGACATTAACTGTTCAGGCCGATAATCAGGAAATTGGAAGACGAGCGGAAAGCGGGACTCCAATCCAGGATTGAGCGTAAAAAAATGATTCATCTCCCTCGGATATCCTGCCAATATAAGAATAAAGTCATTTTGTTTATCCTCCATGTGCTTGACAAGCGTATCGATGGCTTCCTTTCCAAAATCTTTTTCCCCTCCCCGGCCTAATGAATAGGCTTCATCAATAAATAAAATGCCGCCCATGGCTTTTTTAATTAAATCTCTCGTTTTTTGCGCCGTATGTCCGATATATTCACCAACAAGATCTGCACGTTCCGCCTCTATTAAATGACCTTTTGATAATACTTTCATTTCAAAAAACAACTTCCCGATAATGCGGGCAGCTGTTGTTTTTCCCGTTCCCGGATTCCCTTTAAACATCATGTGCAACACTTGCTTTCCAGCTTTCAGGCCGCTTTCTTCTCTCTTTTTACTAATGAAGATCCAGGCGTAAATTTCCCGGATCATTTTCTTTAAGTCTTCGAGTCCAACTAAAGCATCCAGCTCACTTTCTACCCTCTTTAATACCGCATGCTCAGAAGCATTGGACCACGTATATAGCGGCTCTTCGCGGACTGGCTGCTGGATGCGGTCATTTTTGGTGTGCAGCACAACATTGATTTGACCGTTGTCTTTCATACGGATTGGCTGCTTCATCTCTATCACCCCATCAAGCTTGACGTAGGCCGTCGCATATTGTCTTTTTTTGCGCTTTCCCGAGAAATAATTTCCCTCTTTACAGTCTATTCATGCTCAAAATAAACATACGTCTTTCTGCATATAAAAAACGTGTACAAAAATTTGTACACGTTTGAATTATATTATTCTTGTTCTTCCAAAGAAATTTGAACGTTTCGTTGAGGAGCGAATGTAGAGATAGCATGCTTATAAACGAGCTGCTGTTTTCCGTCTGATTCAAATAAAACCGTGAAATTATCAAAACCCTTTATGTAACCGCGCAATTGAAATCCATTTAGTAAGAATACAGTGACGAGCGTTCCGTCTTTTCGAAGCTGATTTAGAAATTGGTCTTGGATATTGATCCCTTGTTTCATATCTTTTCCTCCTCTTTCTATCTATACTTAATTAATTCTATTTTAAATGCAGCTTTCCTGCTACAAAATCGGAAATTTCTTTTATTTTTTGCGGCCGCTTTTCCTCATCTGATAAGTCAAACCAATCTACGGCCATTTTATTTCGGAACCAAGTCAACTGGCGCTTAGCATAGTTTCGCGAATTTTGTTTTAATTGCTCGACAGCCGACTCTAACGTCTCTTCCCCCCTTAAATAACTAAATAGCTCTTTATAGCCAATGGCCTGTACAGCCTGACCGCTGCGGATGCCCTTTTCCCAAAGCATTTTTACCTCTTCCAGCAAACCAGTTGCCATCATGCTGTCCACTCTCTGATTAATGCGGTGATAAAGCTGTTCCCGTTCCATGGTGAGGCCGATTAACGCTGTCTCATATAACAATTTATCAGGCGGTTGACTTTGTTGCTCAGACATCCTTTTTCCGGTTGTATAAAAGATCTCCAATGCGCGAATCACTCTTCTCACATTATTTGGATGAATGCTGGCTGCCGCTTCTGGATCAATTTGTTTCAGTTTTCCATGAAGTGCCTCTTTTCCCGCCTGGGCTGCTTCTTCTTCTAACTCTTCACGCAACTGCGGGTCCCCACCAGTCTCGGAAAATTGATAATCATAAATAACTGATTGAACATATAAGCCTGTCCCGCCCACAATAATAGGCAGGGACCCTCTATTAGTAATGTCTGTTATTTTTTTCCTGACAAGCTGTTGGAACTCGGCAGCCGAAAATAATTCATCAGGCTCTTTAATGTCGATTAAGTGATGGGGAACTCCTTCCATCTCTTCGGGGCTGATTTTGGCGGTACCAATATCCATTCCTTTATAAACCTGCATGGAATCCCCGCTGATGATCTCTCCCCTAAATCGCTTAGCTAAATGGATGCTTAGCGCTGTTTTACCGACTGCTGTCGGCCCGATGATCACGATAAGTTTTTCCTGCTGATGCAATCTTTTCACTGCCTTTACCGATTTTCTCTTATCGTACCATACGTACAATCAGTTATTAAAGCTAATACTCTATTCTCACCCTTTTTTTTTATTTTATACGTGCTATCAAAAAAATCCGGCTGCTTATTATTACAGCCGGATTTCGGTTATTGCTGTACATCAACAGGGATTTGTGCATCCCGTATTTCTTTGTCCAGCTCTTCTAAATATTGTTCGGTATGAGAAGAGGACCACCCGAACAAATCTGCCATTACTGCGATAACTCGTTTTTTGTACTGCTTCACTTCATCCATTCGGAAAAATAATGCTCCGGTTCGGCGAATAAGGAAATCGACCGGCCGCCAAATCATTTCATGATTGACTGCATATAGCAATTGGGCATATAGCACTTTAGGGAGATCATTCACTGAAGCTTGTTGTGCAAAGGTAAATACATGATCTACATTTGTTCCATACATATGAGCCAAGTATTCTCCTTCTTGCTCAGATAACCCAAAGGAAACAGCTTCTTTTCCCTTCTTCTTAATAAATGATTCCAGTTGAGCAGCCCCACCAACGTCACCTCCAGATATTGGCAAATGGCGCGTTTGACAGCTTTTAAATTGTCTACCTGTTTCAGCGCTCAGTCTTTCAGAAACAAGGTTTACAACGATTTCAGCCATTTTCCGGTATCCTGTCAGTTTACCGCCAGCAATCGTAATTAATCCGCTCTCTCCTTCCCAAATTTCATCCTTCCTTGATATTTCTGAAGGGTCCTTTCCTTCCTCGTAAATAAGCGGCCGCACACCTGCCCAGCTCGATTCAACATCTGCGGGTCCTACGTTCACATCAGGGAACATATAACGAATAGCTTTTAATAAATAGTCTCGATCTTCTTCTAGCATCTTCGGATTGGCTATGTCCTGATCTTCTCCATAGAACGTATCGGTTGTGCCGACATATGCTTTGCCATCTCGCGGAATGGCGAAGATCATTCGGCCATCGGGCGAGTCAAAATATACAGCTTGCTTAAGCGGAAAAATAGATTGATCAATAACGATATGAATGCCCTTTGTCAATCGCAAGTGTTTATTATTAACCGAATAGTCCTTCTTTCGGACATTATCTACCCAAGGGCCTGCTGCATTGACGACTTTCTTTGCTTTCACCTCAATGGTTTTCCCTGTTAAAACGTCTTTAGCCTCAATCCCGATTACCTTTTGCTCTTCATAGACGAACTTCTCTGCTTTCATATAGTTAACAGCAATTGTCCCTTTTTCAACTGCTCTTTTCATCACTTCTATCGTTAGCCGAGCATCGTCGGTCCGGTACTCTACATAGTAGCCGCCACCAACTAACCCTTCTTTTTTTACGAGCGGCTCTTTTTGAAGAGTTTCTTCAGCAGTGAGCATCGTTCTTCGTTCTGATTTTTTTACGTCAGCAAGAAAGTCATAGACACGCAAGCCAATCCCTGTTGTAAACTTGCCAAAAGTCCCTCCTCGATGCATGGGGAGCAGCATCCACTCTGGTGTTGTAACGTGCGGGCCGTTTTCATAAACTACTGCACGCTCTTTTCCTACCTCAGACACCATTTTAATTTCAAACTGTTTTAAGTAGCGCAAGCCGCCATGAACAAGTTTTGTTGAGCGGCTGGATGTACCGGCAGCAAAGTCTTGCATTTCCACAAGAGCTACCTTCATTCCACGTGTTGACGCATCGAGGGCAATACCTGCTCCTGTAATTCCGCCACCAATGACAAGAAGATCAAACTCCTCTGCTTGTAAACGGTCAAGCCATTGCTCTCGCTCTACATTTGAAAACTTCATAATTTCGCCTCCAGTTGTTAAATACCTCATCTTTATGGGAAGAAAACGAAAAAGAGACCCGTCAAAGCATAACGATGGATCATCGCTATGAAGACAGGTCTCTCTGTTTCTCCAGACAATTTATTAACTTACTTTTATTATATAGGACTATTCAGCAGATTTCAAACTTTAAACACTAAAGCGGCCTCGATTGCTTTTTTCCAACCGGCATACAAACGTATTTGTTCCTCTTTATCCATTTTCGGCTGGAACAATTTTTCTACTTGCCACTTAGAGGCAATCTCTTTCCGGTCTTGCCAGAACCCCACCGCCAGCCCAGCAAGATAGGCTGCCCCGAGCGCCGTTGTTTCATTAATAATCGGTCGTTCCACAGGCACTTGCAGCATATCGCTCTGGAACTGCATAAGAAAATTATTTTTAACAGCCCCGCCATCGACACGCAAGGTTTTCAATGAAATACCAGAATCAGCTTCCATTGCATCCAACACATCTTTCGTTTGATAAGCAAGCGATTCAAGTGTAGCACGGACAAAATGCTCTTTGGAAGTGCCTCTCGTTAAGCCGAAGACTGAGCCGCGTACGTCACTATCCCAATAAGGAGTTCCCAGTCCGACAAAAGCTGGGACCACATACACGCCTTCAGAAGAGGCCACTCTAGTTGCATATTCCTCTGTCTCCACGGCGTCCTTTACCATACGCAAGCCGTCACGTAGCCACTGAATCGCCGATCCTGCTACGAAGATGCTTCCTTCAAGAGCATATTCAACTTTCCCATCTATTCCCCAGGCAATGGTCGTTAATAAACCGTGACGAGAAGAAACCGCTTTTTCGCCTGTATTCATTAACATAAAACAACCGGTGCCATATGTGTTTTTCGCCATTCCTTCATCGTAGCACGCCTGCCCAAATAAAGCAGCCTGCTGATCACCAGCTGCCCCGGCAATCGGTACCTCTTTTCCAAAAAAATGGTGAGGCACTGTATGGCTGTAAATTTCAGACGAAGGCCGAACCTCAGGAAGCATGGCTTTCGGAATATCCAAGATCTTTAACAGCTCATCATCCCATTCTAAATCATGAATGTTATAGATTAAGGTTCTTGAAGCATTCGAATAATCAGTCACGTGGGCTTTCCCGCCCGATAGCTTCCAAATGAGCCACGTATCAATTGTTCCAAACAGGAGTTCTCCTCTTTCTGCCCGCTCCCGTGCGCCTGCTACATGATCAAGAATCCATTTTATTTTCGTACCCGAAAAGTAGGCATCAATTAGCAGCCCCGTTCTTTCTCGGAACAACGAATCATATCCTTGCTCCTTTAGTTCATTGCAAATATCGGCCGTTTGCCGTGACTGCCAGACGATCGCATTGTAAATCGGCTTCCCTGTTTCTTTTTCCCAAACTACTGTTGTTTCCCGTTGGTTCGTAATTCCGATACCAGCAATTTGCTCAGGACTAATATTGTTTTCAGATAACACGGTTGCAATGCAAGCAAGAATCGTTCCCCATATTTCATTGGCATTGTGCTCCACCCAGCCAGGGTGCGGAAAATGCTGAGTAAATTCTTTTTGGGCAACGTAAGCCACTTCTCCTTTTCTATTAAACAAGATCGCTCTTGAACTGGTAGTGCCCTGGTCAAGTGATAAAATAAATTGTTCCATCGTTTCTCCTCCCTTTAACGAACATCTATATTGATTGAAGCTGTATGATTTCTCTTTCCCCAAATAAGTATAACGAGTAAAGCAAAAAAAGTAATAGCTAATACTATCCACAATGCCGGCCCTTTCTCTCCTATAAAGAAAGCTCGGTAAAACAATCCACCAATTGAACCGCCAAGCAGCGGGCCCACTACAGGTATCCAGGCGTATTTCCAATTAGAAGAACCTTTCCCTGCAATCGGTAATAAAAAATGAGCAATGCGCGGGCCAAGATCCCGAGCTGGATTAATGGCATAACCAGTTGTTCCACCTAAAGATAAGCCGATGGCCACAATCAATAATCCTACAATAAACGGATTCAGCCCTTCCGTAAATTGATTCGCTCCAATCGATAATATTCCAACCGTCAAAATAAAAGTCCCGATAATTTCGCTTAATAAGTTAGAAAACGCCTGCTCAATCGCTGGCCCAGTAGCAAAAACCCCTAGCTTTGCTGCCGGATCCTCCGTTGCTTTCCAATGGGGTAGAAAATGCAAGTAAACCACCGCTGCACCGATTATAGAGCCAATTATTTGTGCAATGATATAAGGTATGACATCTCCCCACGCAAAATCTCCAGCAAATGCCAGAGCCAGCGTGACAGCCGGATTTAAATGGGCCCCACTAAATCGCCCAACTGCGTACACAGCCATCGCAACAGCCAGACCCCAGCCCCAGGCGATCACAATCCAGCCCGAACCAAAAGCAAAAGATTTCTTTAAATTTACATTTGCACAAACTCCTGCTCCGAATACAATCAACAGAGCTGTGCCGAAAAGCTCTCCCCAAAACGGTGACATTTCCCCACTCCCTTTTTTCTATGAATTTACCGATGTTAAAGAGTGTTGTACTCGTTAACAGGAACGTTAAATAAAAAAAGAGAACAAAAAAATTCACAACAAACAACCGCCTGAAATAGCGTGTGTTGTGAATCTCTTTGTTCTCCCTCACAAATTATTAACTTATTTTTAAGATAACATGTTTTGAAAGCGCCATCAACTAATTTACAACAACCTAACTTTTAATAATATAATTTCCACAGCTCTCGATCAGAGGTTGTGATGGCGCATGCCCCCGCCTGCAGGGCCTCTTCTACTTCCTCTCTCGTTTCAATCAATCCGCCGGCGAAGATTGGCTTTTTTGTTTTTTCATGCAGCTCTTTAATAATCTTCGGTACGACGCCCGGCAGCACCTCGATATAATCAGGGTCTGTCCGTTCAATTAATTTCACACTGCGCTCGAGGGCGCTTGAATCGATAATGAATGCCCGCTGTGTCGCCAGCATTCCTTTTTGCTTCGCTCTGACAATGGCACTGCCTTTTGTTGAAATAATTCCATATGGCTTGGCATATTGTGCTACAAATTCGGCCGCATATTCATCACTTGTTAGTCCGTGAATTAGATCGAGATGCAGGAACATTTTCTTTCCGTGCTGCTTTGCATAGTCAAAAACACTCTTTACCATGCCTATATGAAGATCTAAAAACACACCATACTCGAATGGAGTGTCCAGCATTTTATCAAAATCCTTCATTGTCCGGACAGCCGGCAAAATTTTTTGTCCGTGAAAATTCATCCGCTACACTCCTTTTCATTTAAACTTTCTTCATCTGCTTATCAGTCAAGGGGGAGTATGTTGTCTTTCTTTAAAGGTTTCCCTCCATACCAAAAAAAGATCATGGTAACGAGTGCAAAAATAGCGCTAATAACTGTGAAAAAGCTGATGCTCTCAAACAACTGTAAAGCCATCCCTCCCAAGTATGGACCGGTTAAACTACCGATGCTGAAGGCCATGCCGCACAGAAGATTGCCTGTCGGCAGGAATTGTCTAGGCATTAGATCGGTCATAAAGCTGATTCCCAGGCTGAAAGTGGAACCAACAAGCATGCCAGCAAGAAAAATACTCACTAACAGTAAATAATATAAGTGGTCGATCAATGCGGCGCTAAAAAACAAAACCGTACCCGCTAACAATACAACCGCTAACACTCTTTTCCGTCCACACTTATCGCTCAATACACCTAGCGGGAACTGGAAAACAATTCCTCCGATAGCAAATGACATCAAAATGACAGAAATTTCTTGAACAGACAATCCGGTTCGAACCCCATAAATTGGATAAATGCCATTAAAAGAAGCTTCTAAGAATCCATAAGCAAATGTCGGCAAAAAGGCAATCCATCCATAGCGAGACGCTTCTCTGAAGCGCTTCAGAGTTTCCCACGTCGAATTGGTTTCCACCTGCTGTTCTGGAAAGTCATTTTTCAGGAAGAATAAAAAGACCCAACAAATAAGACAAAGCACCCCCGAAACAATAAACGGCAAAGATTCGCTATAATGGATAAGACCGGTCATGAGCGGACCAGTGGCAAAACCTAAGCCAAAAAATAATCCATAGAGCGAAATATTTCGCCCGCGCCGCTCCGGTGACGAAAAAGAGGTGATCCATGTCTGGGTGCCAAAATGAAGCGCATGATCACCGATTCCAATCAGCAGCCGCAAAATAAACCAAAACCAAAAGGACTTCCATAAAGGAAAAGAAAAAAGAGCGACAATAACGAGCAGCCCGCCTCCGATGATGACCGGCTTATAACCGAACTGCCGCAGCGGTCTTTCCATAAACGGTGAAACAAGCAAAATTCCAATATATAAACCAGTTGCATTTAATCCATTTAACGAAGCCGACATCCCTTCCCTCTCAAACAAAACAGCGATCAGCGGCAGCAGCATTCCCTGACTAAATCCGGAAATCGCTATAATACTAACAAGTATGCGTAATCGAAAACTCTCTCTTGTGTTCACCATAACAACTCTTATTCACCTCTTGTAGATTCCGAAGAACCGTCTCCATCCCATCAACAGATTAAAAGTACTTCTCCCTTTTCTATATTAGGCTATTTCGTTTAGAACGTATAGAGAGATAAATACGAGAAGTTCTACATTTTAAATGTATGTGGAAAATCTGGTTTTTTCACCTTGCACTTTACGTAACGTAATGTTTTAGAATGGACTTATTAAGTGGATGGAGGAAAGCAAAATGGCGAAAACATTTACTATTGGCCAATTTAAAAAGATGAGCGGCCTGACAGCGAGAACCTTGCAATATTATGATGAAATTGGCCTTCTAGCAGCTAAACGGACATCAAGCGGACATCGTTATTACCAAGAAAGTGACTTGTGGATACTTCAAAAAATTGTTTCTCTTAAATTTTTAGGGTTTTCACTGGAAGAGATTGCTGACTTTATTCGTAAAGACACATGGAATGAAAAAGACTCTCTTATCTTTCAGCGCGACCTTATGAAAAAAAAGCGCGAACAGCTAAATGACGCTATCCGGCTACTAAGCCTTGCCATTGATCAAATAGAAAGAGGCGGCACGTTGCATACCGATATCTTTGTTTCAATGATTAATAATGTTCAGATGGAGGATGATCATAAAAGCTGGATGAAATCCGTTGTACCATCGCCATACATTGATGAATTATTCGATCGAATAAAGAATAACCAAGAAGAGATCGAGAAAAGAGCGATGGACTTGTTTTCACGCATAAAGGAACTGGCCTTTTCAGATCCAAAAAGAAGCGCTGTTGAACAATTAGTGACGGAATTAATAGAGCTGGCAGCAGAAGTAGCCGGCGATGATTTCCATACGTTGGAAACTTATTTTGCTACCGATCTGGAAGAAGATCCATGGCTGTTTCCTTACCCATTTAGTCCTGAAGAAGAGAAGTGGCTCGAACAAGCGATGACTTATTATAAAGAAAAGGAGGAATAGAAAATGGAAAAAACTGAACAAACAAATTTCCAACAATGGAAGCCCTTTGTACACTTATTTACAAAAGCCCGCCTGTCAAAGTGGATCATTGCCGGGGCCATCCTGTTAAGTATAGCCGAAACACTCGCCGGGCTTGTCGTTCCTTTATTTACGAAAGATCTCGTTGATCAACTTGCCCACAATCAACTGCAAACATCCGTTATTCTCTTCCTTGCTGGCAGCTTTCTCGTTCAGACTGTTTCAGGTGGTTTCTCCTACTACTTGATGAGCTATATTGGGGAAGCAGTCGTTTCTTCTGTGCGGAGAAGAGTATGGAACCAAGTCCTTGAATTGCCCGTTTCTTACTTTGATGAGCATGAATCTGGAGAAACGATGAGCCGGATTACTCAGGATACAAACACGGTTAAAACTTTGATCGTCCAGCACCTCGTCTCATTTGTCACTGGGATCATCTCCATCCTTGGCGCCATTGTTATTTTGCTTTTCATTGATTGGAAAATGACCGTCATTATGCTTCTCGCTGCCCCAGTTTCTATTTTGATCATTATGCCGCTCGGCAGAAAAATGTATCGCATTTCCAAGGATACTCAAACCGAAATGGCCGGCTTTTCTGCTGATCTCGGCAGGGTGCTCACAGATATCCGACTCGTTAAGGCGTACAGCGCTGAAAAGGCGGAAAGAGAAAAAGGTTTCTACCGCATTCAGGAGCTTTTTCGTTATGGATTGAAAGAAGCGCGGGTCCAGGCTGTCATTTCTCCTTTTATGACAGTGATCATGATGCTCGTCCTTGTCGTATTAATCGGTTACGGCGGTGTCCGCGTTGCCTCTGGAGCCCTTACAGCCGGTTCACTCGTTGCTATTATTATTTACATGTTCCAGATTGTCATCCCCTTTAGCCAAATGGCTTCATTCTTTACAGCTTTTCAAAAAGCCATGGGAGCGACAGAAAGAATTCAATCCATTCTAACACTGAAAAAAGAATCAGAAGCAGCCGGCTTGCCTGTCGTTCAGCCAGCACAGCATCTATCACTTAAAGACCTGACTTTTGGTTACGAGGAAAATCATGCTGTGCTCAAAAATATGAATCTTCATATTCCAACCGGAAAAACAACGGCCTTTGTCGGCCCGAGCGGCAGCGGCAAAACCACTCTCTTTGCTTTGCTTGAGCGCTTCTATCAACCTGTGCAAGGAGAAATTTTCTTGGGAGAGCATCCCATCAGCGAATTTGACCTTCGTTCGTGGCGCACATCCATCGGTTATGTTTCCCAAGAAAGTCCCATTATGTCGGGTTCCATTCGCGATAATATTTGTTACGGCATGGAGGGCCCGATTAAAGAGGACGAGATAAAAAGAGCCGCAAAGCTAGCTAATGCCGCTGAGTTTATTGAGGGGTTTCCCGATCAATATAACACAGAAGTCGGCGAACGAGGAATCAAACTATCAGGTGGCCAGCGGCAGCGGATAGCGATTGCCCGGGCCTTTATGCGTAACCCGCAAATTTTGCTTCTTGACGAGGCGACTTCTAACTTGGACAGTGACTCAGAACGGCTTGTCCAAAAAGCGCTCGACCAATTAATGACTGGCCGGACGACCCTTGTCATAGCGCATCGCTTATCCACCATCGTAAACGCCGACCAAATCGTCGTCATCGAACGAGGGAAAATTACAGGCATTGGCACGCATGACACACTGTCTCAAACTCATTCACTCTATCAAAAATTGGCAAGCCAACAGTTTTCTTCTTGAGCCATTAAAAAAAGGTCAGCCTTTCGGGAGGCTGACCTCAGACTGTAGACAAACTCAATGAAATTCTAGAGTTTGTCTACAGTCCTTTTTATTTTGCTTGTGAATGGGGGCTG
>NZ_JBIQDP010000038.1:0-34140 GCF_045370945.1 Pseudobacillus sp. 179-B 2D1 NHS | reverse complement strand
TCGAGTCATACAAAGAAAAATTTGATGAAGGTAAAGAGAGAAAACGCCTTAAAGAGTATCGCACTCGTGAGTCAAGATTATATCGAGCGAATACACGATATAAAGAAAAGTGGCATGAAATGAACGAATCTGAAAGGAAACAGGCTCTACAACATCTGGACGAGTTAAAGAATCACATGATGGAAATACCTTATAAGGACCCAATGGATGATAACTATAAACGAATTCAATACGTGCGATATGCCGATGATTTTATCATCGGAGTAATTGGAAGCAAAAAAGACTGTCAGCAAATAAAGCAGGACATCAGCGAGTTTCTGGACAAAGAACTCGGAATAGAGCTATCACAGGAAAAGACGCTTATTACGCACTCAAGTAAAAGAGCGAGATTTCTTGGATACGATATTAAAATCAGTCATGACAATAAGACAGCCAAATATACAGCTAGCGGACACAAACAAAGAACACGCACAATGAGCTGTGAACTTCTATTACCGCACGAAGTATGGCGTAACAAATTAATCGAATACAATGCGTTAAAAATAGATGAGAAAACAAAACAATGGAAATCCATGCATCGGGCGCATTTACTTCAAAATGACGACCTTGAAATTCTAAACGTCTATAACGCGGAAATTAGAGGATTATATAATTACTATAAATTGGCGAATAACGTTTACAAACTAGACAGCTTTAAATTTATTATGGAGTACAGCATGTATAAAACGTTTGCCAATAAATACAAATCAAGCGTAAAGAAAATCCTTAGAAAATACAGTATAAATGGTCATTTTGCAATTAGATATGAAACTGCCTCCGGCAGTAAAATTGCATACTTTTATAAAGATGGATTCAAAAAACAGTTACTCCCGTCAAAAGACTTCGAAATTGATATTATTTCCAAAACAAGAAACATCATTTACAACCGGACAGGACTAATTAAACGCCTTCTGGCAGGAAAATGTGAATGGTGTCACGCTACAGACGTAGACTTGGAAATACATCACATAAAGAAATTGAAAGACCTCGAAGGGAAAAAATTATGGGAAAAGCGTATGATTGAACGAAACCGTAAAACAATGGCACTGTGTAAGAAATGCCATGTGGATTTACACAACGGTAAACTGGATTGATAAGTGGAGAGCCGTATACATCGAGAGGTGTACGTACGGTTCGGGGAGGAGTATTTGGAAACCTAGCATAGAAATATGCCAAGGCGCCGGGTGCTTACTCTACTTCATGCCATGCACCTTTGTCGGATGGAGTCATCCTACGTGCAGCGATCTTGGAAAAGGAAATATTTCAAGCAAAGACAAAGTGAACCCGGCCATTATAAAAAAATATGGGGGATACGGAGTGGATGCGAATGGAGATGGAAAAGCGGATCCTTTTGATCTTGAAGACGCTGTTTTTAGTGCAGCTGCCTATTTAAAAGCCCATGGGGCAGCTGATGGACAGTTGAAAAAAGCTATTTATTCCTATAATCACAGCGAGCAATATGTAGATGATGTACTACACTATTTTTATGCATACACATCTAAAGAATAGAATCGAAGAAAAGGTGTTTGTTATGAGTAAGATTAAATTAATTTTATTGACAGCTATTTTTTTAATGGTTAGTGGCTGTGCAATAGAAGAACAACAGGGAAGCACAGAAAATCAGCAGTCTGACAATGCAGGAAAAGTGCAAGAAACAGATAAGTCCGCGGCCTTTAACAGCAACGATGAGACCGACAGTGATAAGGGCTTGGCAGGTACTGTCGTTTATGTAGTTGATGGTGATACTTTCGATGTTCAATTAGCAAATGGAAAGAAAGAGCGGGTTCGAATGACATTGGTCGACACGCCAGAAACAAAGCACCCGCGGCTTGGCGTTCAGCCTTTTGGCCCGGAGGCTTCTGCTTATACTAAGACGCTATTGACCGATAAGAAAGTATCGTTGGAAATGGATGTACAAGAGCGTGACCGCTATGGCCGGGTGCTTGCTTACGTGTGGCTTAACGACAAGCTAGTGAATGAACAGCTGATTGCAAAAGGGCTGGCTCGTGTGGCGGTTTTTCCGCCGAATACAAAATATGTTGATCGCTTTGAACGAGTACAACAGAAAGCACGTGAACAGCGATTGGGCATTTGGTCAGTGGAGGATTACGTAACGGATCGCGGATATAACACAGAATCAGTAAAACAAGAAAAGAGGACTGCTCCAGCGGACGATTGCAAAATTAAAGGCAATATCTCAAGCTCGGGTGAAAAAATCTACCACATTCCTGGAAATCAATCCTATGACATAACAAAGCCGGAGCAAATGTTTTGCACAAAAGCAGAAGCGGAAGCAGCTGGGTTTCGAGCAGCTAAAAGATAACGGGTGACTTATTTATCTAAGAGGTTGATCCCTGCACCTTTTTCTCCACAGCGCATAAGATGTTATGACAAAATAACATGCGGAAGGAGTTTAACATGAAAAACAAGCACCATAAGCCGGATCATAAAATGGCAGGGGAAGAGCGCGAGGAACGCATGGAACGTGAAGAACATATGCGGCGCGTTCATGAGTTTTGGTGGGGAAGACGGCCTTCTGGAAAAGAGGAAAGCAGGGAAGAAAACAAAGAAGAAAATAGAAGTGAAAACCGAAGAGATAAGAAATAAGTATTTAGCAAAACGGCCTTTTACAGGTCGTTTTTTTGTTTGCTTGATAAAAGTGTCGGTTAGGAATGCAAACTGACTCCTGTAAGGTGACTAGTAGCAGCTAACCATCTAAAACGGCTACTTTCCATGAAAGAATACAATAACACTTATCACATAATCAAAATAATGATCAGGCAAAACTGTGATACGTTTAATTTAACTAATACGGAGGTGGTCAGGTTGGAAGCACAAAGAATGCAATCCTATGCACAGGAGAGACCGAAAAAACAAAGCAAGCCCCATAGAGTGGCAAAAGGAGTGGCGTTAACTTTTCTTATTGCAGTGATTGCGGGCTTCATTGCCAAACTTCCTTTTTTTCAAATCATGGGGATTATGATTTTGTCTATTTTAATCGGCATGATTTGGAAAAATACTGCTCACGTCAAGGCTGACTATCAGGAAGGCATTCAATTCAGCAGCAAGGTATTGCTGCGCGCGGGAATTATTTTATTGGGCTTTCGACTGAACTTGCTGGATATTGCCGCAGCTGGTTATGCTGTGTTAGCAACAGATGTGCTTGTCATCGCTTTTACAATGACATTTATCCTGCTTTTAGGAAAGGTATTCAAATTAGACAAACACCTATCAATGTTGATTGCGGCAGGCACAGCGATTTGTGGGGCTGCTGCTATTATTGCGGTAGCACCCATCATTAAGAATAAACAAGAGCACACAGCCATCGCTGTTTCATGTATCGCTATTTTGGGAACGATCGGTGCACTTCTTTATATCTTTTTATTCCCCCATTTACCAATCAGTAAGTATGAGTATGGTGTATTGACAGGAGCGACACTGCATGAGCTGGCCCATGTTGTCGCTGCAGCTGTACCAGGAGGGGCAGAAAGCAGCCAGGCAGCTATCGTAGTGAAGCTTGGAAGAGTGCTTTTATTAATACCGGTCGCTTTAATCATCAGCTTGATCATCAATAGAAAGGAATTGACGGAGAAAGGATTGAAAAGTCTGCCGATCCCATGGTTTATTTTTGGTTTTTTATTCGCCAGCTTTATTAACACTCTTGATTTCATACCGGAGAGTGTTGTCACCTATTTGCTTTTGTTAAGCACATACTTGCTTGCAATGGGGATGGCGGGGCTTGGATTAAATGTTAATTACAAAGACTTTGCGAGAGAAGGGATGAAGCCAGTAGGAGTTGCTATTGTTGGTTTTGCTGGTCTGTTGGCGCTTTCTCCTCTGGTTTTATTCATCTTCCGCATGATTTGAGTGAAAAGTTCCTTCTGCTTCATTTATAATGAAAGAGGAAACAGAGGGGAGAAGACAAATGAACTTAGAATATTTACGGTTATTTTACGCGGTAGCAAACAATAAAAACTTTTCACAGACGGCGAAAGAGCTGCATATCTCCCAGTCATCTGTCAGTCTACAAATTAAACATTTAGAAGATATGCTTCAAACGAAGCTATTTGAACGTACAACCAAAAAGGTAGATTTAACACCGGCAGGTCAAATATTATATAAAAAAGCGGAGAAAATGCTTTTTTTAATGAACGAAATCCAAAATGAACTGCAAGAATTAAAGGGAGAGGTCGCCGGCAGTTTAAACATTGGAGCCAGCCTGACAATTGGCGAGCATGTGTTGCCGTTTTTAATTGCAAACTATAAAAAGCGCTACCCGCTCGTCGATGTTCATTTAAAAATGTGCAACTCGGAGCAAATTATTGAGAAATTGTATAAGCATGAATTAAACCTCGGATTTATTGAATCTATGCTATCCTATCCTAATTTGAAACAAATCCCATTTCAGGAAGACGAATTAATCCTGATTGCTTCTAGCTCTTCACAAATTATTATTAGCGATAGCATATTGAAAGAAGAGCTCACTTCCCTTCCATTCATTATTCGGGAGAAAGGTTCTGGCACCAGACAAGTTATTGAAGGCAGTTTAAGAAAAAATCAAGTGGACCCCAACGAGTTAAAGACGGTATTGGAGTTAGAACATACAGAGTCTATTAAAAGCGCTGTAGAAGCGGATATTGGTATCTCAATCATTTCAAAATCAGCCGTGAAAAAAGAGCTGCAGCTGGGGACATTAAAAGAAGTAAAGATTGATGGTGTAAAGTTAACAAGGCAATTCTACATGGTCTATTTTGAAGAGGCTCTACAGCTGACAAGCAAAAAATTAAAAGACCTTGTTTTCTCACAATCTAGTAAGATTCATTAAGAACAGGTGTCGATAGAATTCTATATTGAATTCTGTTGATACCTGTTTTTTAATAATGTGTTACAATTTTATAAAATCATCTCAAGATGAGAAGAAGGAAGAATCACCGCTTTTTGGCAAGGCTTAAAAAATGATGGAGAAAGGGGTATGTATGTGGAGAAGCTAAATCCTAAAGATCCGGTGCCGCTTCATATTCAGTTAAGGAACAAGATAGAAGGATTAATTCATGAAGGAAGGTACCAGAGCAAGATTCCGAGTGAGCGTCAGCTGATGGATGAATATGAAGTGAGCAGAAGTACGGTGAGAGAAGCGGTTGCCCACCTTGTTCGAGAAGGGCTTGTTGAAAAAGTCCATGGCAAAGGAACATTTATCTCTTCTAAAGCTATTCAAGATTGGCTCGGTTCATTAACAAGTACGACAGAAACGATACGGAAAATGGGGATGGAGCCGGGAGCTAAGCTCGTTACACATGGGGTAATTAATCCACCAGCCGATATCATCGAAGCCACAGGCTTTAAAATCGCTTATTTTATCAAGAGAGTTAGGTATGCTAACGACATTCCACTCGCTATTGAACTGCAATATTATCCTGTCGATATTGGTAGTAAATTAGCTGAATTCGATATTGATAAAGGGACTCTTTTTGATTTAATGGAAGAAAATCTTGGCATTCAGTTAGCGGAGGCAGAGCAATTGCTTACGAGCGGCTTTTTAAGCGCCGAAGATGCCGAATTGTTAGATGTGCCTGATTTGTTCAATGTGTTAAATACGGAGCGAAAGCTTTGGGATCACTCTGGCAGGCTGGTTGAATACTACGTGGCCTCTTTCCGCTCTGATATGTACTCATTTCGTATGAAGCTAAGTAAAAAGAACAATTGAAGAGGGGACGGCTAGATAAGGGGAAGAGCTGTTTCTTGATAGGTATTCTGTCGTTCCCTGTCTATTAAAAATGCAGATAAGCATAAATAGAATTTGCAATAAATAATATATTTAGAATTGATTGAATATTTTCAAAACGTATGATTTAATATAAATAACAACAGAGAGGTACACAAACTGGTACGGACGACCTGACGACATGATATGACAAAGAGAAGAGCAGAGGAGGAGAACGAAAGAAAGTAAAAGCTTTTTCTTGTAAATTCGCTGCGGCAGCAGCTGAGTTTAATAGATGATTAGCTAGTTATTAATACTTGTTAAAGGGGGCAAACAGGATGGCTCAATTGGAAGTGAAAGATAATCAAAAGCTGGTGAAACAAGATAACGACCACTTGTGGCACGCGATGAGCCGCCATGTAGAAGGCGGACAGCCAATGATTGCTGAATCAGGCGATGGTGCATGGTTCACAGACCTTGAAGGAAAACGTTATCTGGACGGAGTTTCAGGGCTCTGGTGCTTAAATTTAGGGCACGGTCGCGAGGAAATTGTAGAAGCTGCTGCAGAACAAATGAGAAAGCTTTCCTATTTTCCGCTGACGTTAAGCCATCAGCCGGCGATTGAATTATCTGCGAAGATAAGCGAATTACTGGGAGATTCCTATAAAACCTTTTTCTCGAATAGCGGTTCTGAAGCAAATGAAACCGCCTTCAAGATTGCGAGACAATATCATCAACAAAACGGAAATCCAGGAAAATATAAATTTATCTCCAGGTACCGGGCCTATCATGGATCAACTCTCGGTGCATTAAGTGCAACGGCGCAAGCAAACAGACGAGTGAAGTACGATCCGGGCGTGCCGGGCTTCCTGCATGTTCCACCTCCGTACAGCTATCGTTGCCCGTTTGGTGAAGAAGTAACAAATTGTGATAAGGTAGCAGCGGATCAAATTGACCAGATGATTACGTGGGAGGGAGCCGAATCAGTCGCAGCAGTGATCATGGAACCATTTATTTCCGGAGGTGGCGTGATTGTCCCTTCGAGCGAGTATTTGCAGCGAGTAGCTGACATTTGCAAGAAGCATGATGTATTGCTCATTATCGATGAAGTGGTTTCCGGTTTTGGGCGTACAGGCAAGATGTTCGGCTTCATGCATTCAGCAGGTGTACAGCCTGACATCGTTACAATGGCGAAAGGACTGACAAGTGGATACTTGCCGCTTGGGGCAACAGCCGTTCATTCCCGCATTTATGAAAAGTTCAAGGAAAAAGGAACAGACAACCACCTTCGCCACGTTTCAACGTACGGAGGACACCCAGCAAGTTGCGCGGTTGCTCTGAAAAATATTGAGATTATTGAGCGAGAAGGCATTGTAGAAAGAGTAGCCCGGCTTGGAGAACTAATCTTAGGTAAATTAAATGAGCTAGCGAGCCATCCATATGTAGGGGAAGTAAGATCAAAAGGGTTCCTATACGGCTTAGAGCTCGTAAAAGATAAGGATACAAAGGAGCCGATTTCTGATGAAATCATCGGCAGCATCATTGCCAAGTGTAAAGCAAAAGGACTGATTATCGGACGAAACGGTGATACAGTTCCCGGATTCAACAATGTGCTCATTGTAGCACCACCGCTTTCTTCTACAGAGGAAGATCTTCACTTCCTTGTTAATACCATGTTTGAGGTTTTTAATGATACTAAATAATTTTAACGATAAAAGTGAATCAAAAAAGAGAGGATGAGGGGTAAATGGTTAAAGCAGAAAAAGAATTAGAGGTTATGCAAGGAAAAAAATTAAAGATGACACCGAGTGAGGCAATTGTTGAAACATTGCTTGCTGAAGGCATCGATCAAATGTATGGGATTTTAGGGTCGGCTTTCATGGATATGCTTGATTTGCTGCCAACAGCGGGGATCAAATTTATCCCAGTACGTCATGAACAAAGTGCGGCTCATATGGCAGATGCCTTTACACGGGTGACAGGAAAAGCGGGAGTCGTCATCGGACAAAATGGACCAGGGGTTACGAACATGGTTACTTCAGTAGCAGCTGCTAATATGGCGCATACACCAATGATCGTGATTGCTCCATCAGCTGGTACGAAAACAATCGGCTGGGATGGTTTCCAAGAGTGTGATGAAGCTTCTGTATTCGACAAAATTACAAAAGCAACAGTAAAAGTAACACATCCAAGCCGCGTGGCAGATTGTTTGCGCACAGCTTTCCGTCTTGCTTATGCAGAACGCGGCCCAGTTCTTTACCATATTCCGCGTGACTATTTCTACGGCGAAGTAGAAGACTATATTTTAAAACCATCCCAGTATCGTGTAGAGAAAAAAGGATTTGGCGATTCTGCAGCAGTCGATCGAGCAGTGGAACTATTAAAAACAGCTAAAAACCCTGTTATCATTTCCGGAAGAGGAGCTGTGGATGCGGATGCCGTTGACTTGGTAAAAGATTTGGCGGAAAAATTAAGTGCACCGGTAGCTGTTTCTTACATGCATAATGATGCCTTCCCAGCTGATCATCCGCAAGCGGTTGGACCGATTGGTTATATGGGATCAAAAGCAGCAATGCATTCTTTACAGGAAGCAGATGTGCTGTTAGCGATCGGTACAAGATTGTCTGTATTTGGAACTCTTCCATGCTATGATATTGATTATTTCCCTAAAAATGCGAAGATTATTCAAATTGATATCAACCATCGCAATATCGCAAGAACACATCCAGTCGAAGTAGGGATTCTTGGTGATGCTTATGATTCAACAGCAGAAATCTTAACGCGCTTGGAAAACAGCGGGGCTTCTTTCGAGCCAAACAAGGAGCGCCTGCAAAAAATTGCAGCAGAGAAAGAGAAGTGGGAGCAAGAGCTTGTTGATTTAGCCATGGTTCCAGGTAATCCAATGAATCCACGAAGAGCCTTGCTTGAAATTAACCGTGCGCTTCCAGATAATGCAGTCGTTGCTTCTGATATTGGCAATACATCGTCTACGTCCAATGCCTATTTAACATTCAATCAGCCGCGCAAGCATTTGGCTGCGTTAACGTTCGGTAACTGCGGATTCGCTTATCCGGCTGCTATGGGGGCTGTTCTTGCTGATCCATCTTCTCCAGCGTTTTGTATTGTTGGTGATGGCGCTTGGGGCATGAGTCTTCATGAAGTGAGCACAGCCGTAGAACAGAACCTACCTGTTATCGCTTGTGTATTTAATAATGGGGCTTGGTGCGCTGAGAAGAAAAACCAAGTGGATTTCTATAACAATCGGTTTGTCGGGGCAGACATCGAAGGCCCGAACTTTGCTGAAGTGGCGAAGAGCATGGGGGCAGAAGGCATCCGTGTGGATAATCCAGAAGATTTACAAAAAGCAATTCAAACAGCGCTAGCTTCCAAGAAGCCAACAGTTATTGATATTCTTGTAGACGGTACACAGTTGGCACCGCCATTCAGAAAAGATGCATTGCAAATGCCGACTCGTCTCCTTGAAAAGTATGCACATCTTGATCATAAAAACTGGTAAAAAACAAAAGGGGCTTTTCCGAAAAAAGCCCCTTTTTTTAAAAAAATGTTTTCTCTAGTTTAAAAAAGGTTATTTAAACTATTACCGTTGCTTGCTTGCTGCCTTTCAAAAGACAGATTCACCTAGTAAAAGGGGAAATAAACAATATGTTAAGCTGGGTTTTAGTCAAATACTTACTAAACCCATTTGTAAACGCTTACTAATAAGCATTCACGGAAAAATATTGAAAGTTGGTGGATAACTTGGAGCATCAACAAGAAGAATTAAAAGCGGGCCTTAAACAAAGACATTTAACCATGATATCTCTAAGTGGAGTTATTGGTGCCGGATTATTTGTGGGGAGCGGCATTATCATTGGTAAAACTGGACCAGGGGCGATTGTATCTTATGCACTGGCAGGTCTCATCGTCGTTCTAGTCATGAGAATGCTAGGAGAAATGGCTACAGTGAACCCGAGCACAGGATCGTTTGCTGTGTATGCAAGAGAAGGGATTGGAGAGTGGGCAGGTTATGCGACAGGTTGGTTATACTGGTTCTTCTGGGTGATTGTTATTGCCTTAGAGGCAGTCGCTGGCGCAGCGATTATCCACGAGTGGCTTCCTTCTGTGCCGGTGTGGCTAATAAGTCTTGCTTTAATTGTTTTATTGAAACTTACTAATATTTTCTCTGTGAAATCATTTGGTGAATTTGAATATTGGTTTTCCATCATTAAGATAGTAAGCATTATTTTATTTTTAGGTTTAGGAGCAGCAGTTATTCTTGGGTTTGTGCCAAATATTAAACCGCCGGGCACATCTAATCTGTTAAATATAGGCGGTTTCATACCTAATGGAATTGAGTCGGTCATTGTTGGTATTGCCATTGTTTTTCATGCTTTCGTAGGTGTGGAAATCCCAGCTATTGCAGCGGGTGAAACGTCTGATCCAGTGAAATCTGTGAGAAAAGCATTAAATAGTGTAGTATGGCGTATCCTGATTTTCTATATTGGTTCCATTGCTGTATTGGTGACCATCTTGCCTTGGAGTTCAGCGACATTACTAAAAAGCCCTTTTGTTTCTGTTCTTGAAATGATGGGAATTCCTTATGCCGCTCTTATTATGAACATAGTGGTTTTGACAGCTTTGCTTTCCTGCTTAAATTCTGGGCTGTACACGAGCTCCCGTATGCTATATTCGCTCGCTCAAAAAGGGGATGCTCCAAAATTATTTGCAAAGATAAGTAAAAATGGAGTGCCTGTTTTTGCTGTTGTAGGAAGCACGTTATTTGCTTTCATCAGCACGATATTTAGTTATACCTCCCCAGATAAAATATTTTTCTTTTTGGTAAATTCTTCCGGAGGCGTCGGAATTCTTGTCTACCTAGTCATTGCCATTTCTCATTTGCGTCTGAGAAAAAGGGCAGAAAAAGAAAACCCTGGAGTTCTAAAAGTGAAAATGTGGCTTTTCCCATATTTAACCTACGCGACCATCTTTGCAATGATTTTTGTGCTCATTTTAATGGCAATTGTTGATTCGCAACGGCCGCAGTTTATTTTTACATCTCTATTTAGCATCATAGTTATTTCTTCTTTCTTTGTAGTAAGAAGAAGAAGGGAGAAGAACAGAGAAGAAGAAATAACTATGATATCGCCCATTCCCAATCCGGAAAAAGTAAAAGATATCTAGGACAAGCCTGTTCTACCGAAGCGAAATTTAAACAATAAAAACCTGGATCGTTTGTCGATCCAGGTTTTTATTGTTTATTTCTAGAAGGAAGATCTAAGCAAGCACCAATTCCTTATTATCAGAGGCGGGCACACCATTGACGATTTGTTCTACTTCCCAGCCTTCTAATGTTTCTTTCTTTAGTAAAGCGTCTACTAATTGATGGAATTGTTCTTCGCGTTCTGCAATCAATTGTTCTGAAATAGAGAGAGCTTTGTCAAATAACTGTTGCATTTTTGATTCCCGTTCCATTTTAACAAAGGTTAATGTAAAGCCATCTTGCAGCACACCCATATCTACCATTTGTTCAATGATTTGTTTGGCCTGCTGAACGTCACCACTGACTCCGATGCTATGTTCACCAAGAAATTTTCGTTCTGCTGTGCCGCCTGACAGAATCATGGCGACTTGATCAAGCAGCTCACTGGCGGTGGATAGATGCAATTCTTTTGGGATAGGAGCGACATAACCGAGCGCCTGTCCTCTTGGAATAATAGTGGCTTTTCTTACCGACCCCGGTTTGGTAGCTGCAGCAACTAAAGCATGGCCTGCTTCATGAATCGCTACCCGGCGCTTTGTTTCAGGGTCTTGCAGCGTACGTGAAGTGCTTCCAAGAATTGTACGATCTAACGCATAGTCAAGATCGCTCTTTTCAATGATGCTGCGGTTGTTACGAATCGCACTTCGGCTAGCCGTCTCAAATAGTGAACTTAACTCCGCACCTGAAAACCCAGACGTACTTTCTGCTAAATCACCGAGTGAGGAGAGCACATTTTCAGCGAGTTTTTTTCCTTTAATGTGAATGTCGATAATTTCTCGTCTGCCTTTTGTGTCTGGCAATGGAACGAGGAAAGAGAAATCAATCCGTCCGGGACGAAGGAAGGCTTCATCAAGCATGTCTTTTCTGTTGGTAGCAGCTATAAAAAGGATATCATCATTGGAGTGGCCGCCATCGAGTTGAACAAGAAGTTCGGTTAGCGTCTTTTCAGATTCCTCTCCGCCATGAGCCTTGCGGCGGCCGGCTAGAGCATCCACTTCATCGATGAAAATCACGGCTGGTTTTTGTTTTCTTGCTTGTTCGAATAAACTGCGGACACGAGAAGCTCCAACCCCGACAAATAACTCGGTAAAAGCCGATCCGCTTGCTGAAAAGAAGTTGGCATTCAGTTCTTTTGCAATCGCTTGAGCGAGCAATGTTTTACCAGTCCCAGGAGGCCCGTATAACAAGATGCCTCTTGGAGCTTTGACGCCAATTTCAGCGGAACGCTCGGGATTTTTTAGGATAGACAAGGTTTGCTTAATCTCCGCTTTCATTTCTGCTGATAGTCCACCTACATCATTTAACGTGATGGAAGGAAGGGGGATCGCTTTCGATAAACTGTTTTTCATCGCTTTTGTTGAAGAAGTGGTACCGCTTCTTCCCTTTTTATAAAGAACAGCAGCAGCAGCGACGATTACTAATAGCACACCCCCGATTATTAAATTGTCATAGGGCCCTTTATTTGAGTAAGAATAACGAATATTATAGGTTTCAACCAATCGGTCTACCGAAGTGCTTCCGGGAGAAGTATAGGAGACGTATTGGTGATCTTTAGTAGTGAGATAAAGAGCGCCGTCAGGCTTTTCTTGTAAAGAAACAGGAGCTCCTTTTTGTTCCTGTATAATCTTTTCCATTGACGAGAAGGAAATAGTGACTGCCTTATCAACGTCTTTCAATGACCAGGAAATCGCTGCTACAGCGATGGCGATTAAGGCGAACAGCGGAAAAAGCTTTTTCATTAAACTGGACTTAGCTTCCACTCAATTCAACTCCCTAAATAATATATATATCTATTATAAGTATTTAAACTTATATATAAATAGGTAAAAAGTAATGTATATTTTGTCAAATTAAAGAAATATGACCATAATGCTCGCTTGGTAAATGGCTAGAAGTGGGTAAAAAGATTTAAAAGCATCTATAGATGATTTATAAAGAATTGTATAAATAGTAGCAATCATATGTCTATATTTTTGCTTGGAATTTATCAAAAAGCTACACCAGTATATGGTGCCTCATTCTCTCTTGTAGAGAGAACAGGTAAGAATGTGTATGTTTTAATAAATAATGTTTATCGTTTAGATGAACCCGGAAAGCAAGATGGAAGCTTTGCTATTGCAGGGCACCGCCCCGCTGTGTTTGGCAAGTTTTTTTAACAGACTAGGGGAACTGAAGAGCGGCAGCTTAGTCAAACTGGAGACAGAAGATCGACAAATGATGTTTAAAGTATTTGATAAGAAAATTGTTGCACCTGAAGAGGTAAACGTACTGCAGGCGCAAAGGGGAAAGTTGCTGCTGTCACTGGTAACTTGTCATCTGCAACATTCATCAAAGTATCGTCTGGTCATACAAGCAAAACGGATTCAATGAGAGGCTGTCTCAAAAATTGCGTATCGCAATTTTTGAGACAGCCTTTTTGAGACTAAGGCTATATAATGGAAAAGAACTTATATAATATAAGGATCAGCGAGGAGGGAATGGAACAAGGAATAATATGGTTCAATTAAAGACGATGATTCAATTCAAACAGGCTGGAAAGTTTCAGGTAAATGGCAAAGAAAAACGCATGGTACTAAAGAATGTGACAGCAGAGGTACCCGAAGGAGCGATTATTACGCTGGTGGGGCCTTCTGGTTCAGGGAAAAGCACGCTTCTGTCTCTTTGCAATCTGTTGCTGACTCCGGATGAGGGGGAAGTATGGATACAGGGAAGAGAAGTAAGAAACTGGGATGTAAATAAGCTGCGACAACAGGCAGCGCTGGCTTTTCAGACAGCCCCGATGATCCCAGGAACAGTGCATGACAATTTGCTACTGGCAGCGCGAATTCATGGTACTGCGCTCTCCTCCCCTGAAGAATTGCTTCGTTATGTAGGTCTTTCAAAAGATTTACTGCAAAGAAGCGCAGAGGAAATTTCAGGAGGCCAGAAACAAAGAGTGGCACTTGCAAGAACGCTTGTAAATGAATCTTCTATATTAATGCTTGATGAAATTACTTCGGCTTTAGACCCTTCAGCAGCCAGAGAGATAGAAGAATTAATAATGAAAATACATAAAGATGAGCACAAAACGATCTTATGGGTGACTCATGATCTAGAGCAGGCACGAAGAATTGGACACTACACGTGGCTGCTTGTAGAGGGGCAGCTGATTGAAAAGGCAGATACAGAGTCATTTTTCCACCAGCCAAAAGAAGAGTTAACACGCCGATTTTTACGGGGCGAACTAAGTGGAGGCAGAGCATAACATGAGTTTGTTTACACTATCTTTAGCCGTTATATTTGTTGGGGTGGCTGTTCTACTGTCAAGCGGATTAAAGCTTGGATTAGAGAAGGACATCATTATTGCAGCTGCCCGCTCTGCTATCCAGTTAATGGCCATCGGTTACGTTCTAACCTTTATCTTTTCCGCAGATAACCCTGTTTTTATGCTTATTATGATTGTTTTAATGATTGCCGTTGCTACTCTCAATATTGTCAAACGAAAGGCCGAGATTCCGGGGATCAGCTGGCGAATAGTTATGACTTTGTTTGTTATTGAGGCAGTGTCCATGCTGTTTTTAATTGGGTTGAAGATTATTCCTCCAGCCCCAAGGTACGTTATCCCATTTAGCGGGATGATCATCGGGAGTTCGATGATCATAGCGAGCTTATTACTGAACAGGATGAAAGCCGAAATTATTTCAAGAAAAGCGGAAATAAATGTTATTCTTTCGCTCGGAGGCACACCTAAACAAGCGGTACAGATGATTTTAAAAGATGCGGTCCGTGCCAGCATGATTCCCAGCATTGACAGCGCAAAAACCATTGGGCTTGTACAGTTGCCAGGGATGATGACAGGACAAATTATTGCGGGTGCTGATCCGGTCCAGGCCGTTCGTTTTCAGCTAATTATTGTCTTTTCTTCTTTAGCAACAGCAGCTTTAACCAGCATAATTTTGGCAAGACTTGTTTATCCGGCTTTGTTTAATCAATATCAACAGTTATCTTTTAAAGAATCATCATAAAAATAAATGTCATGATGTGTGCAATTCAAACAACCCACAAATTACCACATTAAAGATCCTCTAAATAGGAGAAGCTACTGTATGTACAATCACCAAAAGGAGGATTATGGGATGAACAACAGACCAAAACCAGATGACAGATCAAACAATGTGGAAAGATTGCAGGAGATGGTAGAAAATACAATCGGAAACATGGAAAGAGCAGAAGAAACCATGATGAATGCTGAAGCGGAACAGCGTGAAGCGATTGAAGAGAAGAACGCACGCCGAAGAGAAAGCATTGCGGGAATGCGGGCGGAAATTAAAGATGAAGCAAGCGACCGTGAAAACGGACAGATCAATGGTTAATAAAAAGGACGCAGATTTGCGTCCTTTTTATTAACGTACAACTTTACATAATATATTTATGATTAACTATAGCATTTAGAAATTTTCTTTGGTATTCCTCAATGTCTCATTCATCCTCATAGCTGTGATCATCCCTGCTGCTAAAGGCAAGCATGCCACTAAACCAATCGCCCAGCTTACATTTAGCCTATCAGAAATGATACCGGCCATCAGTGCGCCAAAGACATAACCACTGTCACGCCAGAAACGATAAATACCTGTAGAGGTAGCTCTCCAGCTTGAAGGGACAATGTCGCTGATGGATGCTATCAAAGTTGGATAGACCATAGCTGTTCCAATTCCTAACAAGGCTGCTCCTATAATCCATAAGGAATAGGTATCGATGAAGAGGAGTGACCAAAGAGAAAAAGCCTGCAGCCACATGCCGACGGTAATTAACCATTTACGGCCAATCCGATCACTCAAGGCCCCTGTAAAAAGCTGAAAAACTCCCCATGCTGCGGGATAAATAGCCGTAATTAATCCAATCTGTCCGATGGTCAATCCCCTTGAAGAAAAAAATAACGGGAATAACCCCCAGGCCATACCATCTTTTAAATTGGTTGCCAATCCAGCAAAACTGGCACTTGATAAATTCTTATCTTTCCAAGTTGTTTTCCAAAACACAGTTTTTAAATTATTTGTTTGTACATCGTCTATCTTTAAATTTTTAATATGTTTTTCTGTGTCAGTTATCACTAATGAAAGCAAAAAGCCAAAAACGGCAATACCGATGCCAATGTAAAATGGTTCGGGGCGCAAAGAATAGTTGGATGCCGTGTATCCTGAAATCATAGCAAACAAGGCCACCCCAATGTAACCGGCAAATTCATTTAATCCGATAGCTAAGCCACGCTGTGTCTTTTTTGACAAATCAATCTTCATATTTACGGTCATGGACCATGTGAGTCCTTGATTAATTCCTAACAGGATGTTAGCAAATACAATCATCCACCAAAATTGAGCAAAAATAATGATTAATGGAACGAATAATCCAATAAACCAGCCTATTAACAGCACTTGTCTTCTTCCGATCCGGTCTGCTAAATTTCCGGCAAAGAAGTTAACAATCGCTTTCGAAAATCCAAAGCTGATAATAAAAGACAGGGCGGCACTGGCTGAAGCAATGCCAAATTGCTCTTCCCCTATGAGAGGAAGAATGGTTCTTTCAAGGCCGATCATGGAGCCTACAAATAAATTAATAACGACTAATAATGAAAATGGCAGAAGGTTTTCCTTTATGCCAATCGTATTCAAATTACTCACCTCTTGAAAAGGATATTTTTTCATAAGGACACTTTTTTGAAAGACTGTTTTCTATGGTTATAAATGCTTAGCAATAGAGATTATTTATTACAAACTATTGAGCTGGTTAAAACTATTATACCCATACGGGTATGAAAGTGTAAATGGGGTTTTAAATTCAAACAAAAGGTTTTCATATTTATAGAAGAAACGAGCGGAACGTTAAATGTTGCACCTCTCTGTTTTGTTTTCCGTAAGATAAAGTGAAGGGGATAGGGGGGAAGCATATGCATAATGCGTATCATTATTCTATTGTAAGCAGGCAAACTAATCAGTTGATTGCCAATGTTGAAAAGGCGATCAATGGAGAATATACGGCCATTCAATGCTATGCAAAACTGGCGGAAATGGCTCCAAGTAAGGGAGTGAAAAAACAAATTCTTGAAATTCGTCGAGATGAAAAAAGGCATTTCCAGCAATTCATGCAAATGTATATTCAATTAACCGGACGTCAACCACAACCGCAGCTTTTAGAACGCTGCCCTAACAAATATATTAAAGGCCTGGAATTCGCTTTAAAAGATGAACAAGAAACAGTGGATTTTTATTTAGACATTGCGGACGAAGCACCTAGCCAATATATCAAGGAAACGTTTCGCAGAGCAGCAGCAGATGAACAAAACCACGCTGTTTGGTTCCTTTATTACTTTGTCAAAGGGAGAGATTGAGAGGGAAAATTGAGCACAAGAATACTTGCTTTCAACAGGTATTTTTATGCTTTGCCGCGTGGTTTTTAAAGCCAAAAGGGTTTCCGCGATTACAGAACAATCAATAATATTGGCAAAAATATTTATGTGAAAAATTCAAATAACATTTCAAAATACTTCTATTAAAAACCATGTAAATAGGAAACGCTAGTGCTTGTATTCACTGTGAAAATAAAAAACAAATTGAAAACACTCGTAAAATTCATCAGGAGAATGCCGTTTTATCATTTCTTTCGCCTTCTGTGGGAGGAGAAAATTTGCATGTTTCTTCTTTTTATGAAAGGGAAATGAATGATGTCAAGAAATAACAGTGGAATCAGCAGGAGGGAACTATGATTAGTGGAGTGATAGATGTAGCCATTTTAGGCGGAGGCCCAGGCGGGTTAAGCGCAGCTCTCGTATTAGGAAGATCCTTAAAGAAAGTAATAGTAATCGATGAGGGAAAGCCGAGAAACCAGGTAACCGTTAAAGCACATGGATTCTTAACGAGAGACGGAGTAAGTCCCTCTGAAATTAGAGAAGCAGCTCATGAACAAATGAAGGCGTATCCTAATGTCCAGATATGGAAAGACGTTGTTGAAAGTATTAATAAAAACAATGGAGTTTTTGTCATAAAAACAAAAAAGGGGAACACCGTATTGAGCAGAAAGGTGATCGCTGCTATGGGGATGAAAGATCATTTGCCAGATATTCCAGGAATAAAGGAAGTGTACGGGAAAACATTATTTCATTGCCCTTATTGTGATGGGTGGGAACGGAAGAATGAATCGCTCGCTGTAATTGGCAATGGGAAAGCATTGATGCCTTTTATAAAAATTATTTATAACTGGAGCAAAGATCTAATTGTATTTACAAATGGAGAGGCCAATATCAGTGATGAAGAAAAGCAGCAGCTTGTGCAGCACCACATCCAATTAAAAGAGTCTCCGATCCGAGCAATCACATCGAGCAATGGAAAAATGGAACGGCTAATTTTGGAAAATGGAGAGTCGATCCCAAGAAAAGGGGGATTTATGACAACGACTGGGGAAAAGCAAGCTTCTATGATTCCTGCCACGCTAGGTGTTCCGCTAAATGAAAAGGGAGAATATGAAACTGATGAACACGGGCAGACAAATGTCAAAGGGCTATTCGTTATCGGTGATGCCAAAAACACATTTACGAGTCTGATTGGCGCTGCTAGTCAGGGATATGAAGCGGGTGTCATCATCAATAACGAGTTTGCAGAAGAAGAATGGGACTAAAATAAATTTTTCCCATCATTCCTTTCAGACAAACAGCACACATAAGTAAGAGCGTGTGCATCCTTCTCCCTCTTTGAGCTGAACGGTTGTGTAATTAACCGGACATAAAAGAAGAAAAAGGCTTATATTGCAAATTTTAAAGAGAAGTGTATTAAAGCTAATACAATCATGTTAATACCAAACAGTTATTTAAAAAACGATCTCCTGATTGCATGGTTTTTTAAATAGCTGTTTAATATTAATATGACTTCACTTCAAATTTTAATTTCTTGCAGCCCGTACCTGTGATCATATGTGGATTAAAACCTTTCAATGATTACATCCATCATTTTAGATGCAATGTAATAGGCTATTAATGAATATAACGCTCTATCCCAGCTAAAGATAAAACCTGCACTGCAAAAAATGAAGAAATTTATAAACATAATGATCTTGCCAACAGAAAAAGAGATTCTTTGGTTAAGCAAAATCCCCAAAATTTCTGTCCCATCAAGAGATCCACCGTACCGGATTACTACTCCAACACCAATCCCTAGGAAGGTTCCTCCCAGAACCGATGCTAACAATAGATTTTCAGTTGGAACAGGTACATTGTAAAGAAAAAACGTTCCGAACGATAATATACCTATCCCTAATAAGGTTGTTAGTACAAATTTTTTACCGATTTTTTTATAGCCTAGATAGAGAAAAGGAAGGTTTAAAATCAATAGAAGCAATTCTAATTTCAAATCTGTTAAATAGGATATAATGATTGAAATACCGACGATCCCACCATCAATAATATGATTCGGCACTAAAAAAATCTTTAATCCGAGAGATACAAAAAAAGCACCTAACGCAACAAACAAGGCGTGCATCATTCGTTCGGCTTTTGGTAACTTGCTTCGTTCCAACTGACCATCTTCCAGCGGCACATACTTTATCAGTATAAGTGCTGGTAATAAAAATCCAACGCTCCCCTCAAAAAAAGCGACCAGTCTAGACCAGCCAATTGGAACGATGCCTCCATAGACACCGTAGAATAAGGTCGTTGCACTTAATTGCAGGGAGTTCAATAATTTTTCCAAGAGTAGTTTCTTATGATCGTTGAATGGAAAGGGGGCGATTAATGATCCTAAACCCAAGAGATCTAAGAGGAAGTAGATAAAACTAAATGTGACTAAAACATTTATATAAAGAAATAAAAAAATGATTAATATATAAATTTTTCCTTCTCTTTGTATATGTGAGAACATCTAGTCGCTTTCCCCTCTCATTTGATAGACAAGTCATTGTAAATTCTATGATAGAATTTTTATTCCTAATACTAGGATTGATGAGAGGAAATTCTCTGCAATTGGAGGGAAGCCTTAATGTGTTTTTCTAACCTGTTCTCCAATGGCTTATGATGTTTAATAAAGTCTGTATGAATTTTTTACTAAATGAAATAATTTATCTTTTTTAATAAAAGAATCAAGCAATTATATAGAAATAAAGCGTATTTTGAGCCAGCTTTTTTAAAAATACGCTTTATTTCTTGCGTTCTTTTATCCATATTTATAATAGTTTCTTCATCAAACCTTATTAGAAAGTACAACCGTTTTGAATAAAAAATCCATTAACTATCTGAAACTATAGACTTTTCTGTATAAAGAATTTATAGTAGTTTTAAGACTAACTACTAATGGGAGGGTTTATGGAAGAAAAAGCGATTGTTGAATTGCAAAAGCTCGGATTTTCAAAATATGAGTGTAAGGCCTATATAGGCTTATTGAAATCACCTGCGATAACTGGCTATGAATTAAGTAAGCGTTCGGGCGTTCCGCGGTCAATGATTTATGAGGTGTTGGGGAAATTACTTGATAAAGGAGCTGTTCAAACAGTTCCTTCGGATCCCATTGTCTATCAACCTGTTGATCCGAAACGGTTGCTTTCTCGTCTGAAAGAAGAGATGAATACATCGTTTGAATGGTTAGAGTCTTCTCTTACAGTGTTAGAGAGTGATCAAAAGATGGATGTGGTCACTAGAATTGTCCAATACGAGCATATCGTTCAAGAAATGCTTTCGATGATTCAATCAGCGAAAAAAGAGATCTGGCTGTCCATCTGGGCTCCACTTGTGAAAGAGATTGAAAAGGCTGTTCGGGAGAAAGAAGGAACGATACCGATTTTTACGGTTTTGTTTGGGGCGGAAAATAAGACATTAGGACACACGTATCACCATAACTATATGGCTCCAGGCATTGTCAGTAAACGCATGAATGGCTATTTAACTATTCTCATTCGAGATGAAGAGGAAGCTCTCATTGCTAAGTTTAGCGACAAAGGTTCAGAGTGGGCGGTGAAGTCGACAGATCCAGCTCTTGTTCTTGTAGCTACCGAATATATTCGGCATGACATTATGGTGGAAGAAGTCACAAATGCGTTCGGCCCTGAAAAGCTAGAAGCGCTGTGGAAATCGCGAGAGGATTTGATTCATGTAATGACAGGAAAAAACAGCTTAACATAAAGCTGTTTTTTCATCACAAAAATAATAGTCGTTATGCTTATAACGACTTAAGGGACGGATTAGATGTATGCAAAATTAAAGTTTGCCAGCTCTATGGCTATATTTGGTTCAATTGGTCTATTTTCAGAAAAAACCGGTCTGCACTCGATAGAGTTAGTTTTTGTGCGTTGTCTTTGTGCAAGCATTCTTTTAGGAGCAATATGGGTTTTTAGCAAACGAAAAACAAAACAACAAAAGCAAGCGCCTATCCCTCGTCGAGAGTATCTACTTGCCTTATTATGCGGGCTATTTCTTATCATAAATTGGGTCTTTTTCTTTCGTTCTTTAGAATTGATGCCTATTACTGTAGCAGTGTCCATTTATCATTTAGCACCGGTTATTGTGCTCCTTTTAGGCTCTGTTATTTTTAAAGAAAAAATAACTAAAATAGGATTGCTCTTTTTCTTTGTTTGCTTTTTTGGCACATTATTAGTTGGAGGAATCCATCAACATACTACTCTTGATGGTTTCTTCGCTACCGGTATTTTATGGGCATTTGCAGCGGCTTTTTTCTACGCCCTTACTTCCATTACGGGAAAGGGAATTCAAGTACTTAGTCCAGTGTCAACAACGGTTATTCAAACAAGTTTAGGTGTTTTATTGTTGATGCCGTTAGTAGATTGGACAAGTTTTATACCTCTTACCTTCACAAACTGGTGTTATATCCTTGTGACAGGATTTATTCATACTGGATTTGTGTTTTACTTATTTTTCAGTAGTTTGCGTGAATTAAAGGCTCAAACCATCGCTCTTTTAGTCTTTGTAGATCCGGTTGTTGCCATCTTGCTTGATGTAACCCTTTTACACTATCGTCCGGATGCTTACCAGCTGCTTGGAATCATTCTGGTATTTGTGGGAATCAGTTATTCTCCTAAAAAAGAAGAAGAGTTAGAAAAAGCGTAAATGTGTTCGCTCAAACTATTAATCCAGCGCTTGTGGTGGAGTGAGTTGAAGTGATAAGGGCAAGGAAGAGATAGGCAAAATGAAGAGGAACGCGATCGTCATAATTCATGCGTTCAGAGCAAAAACTTTGATGAAAGCCTTAAGGGGGACAAACCTTAAGGCTGAATTTGTTGAGAGTGTTATTTTGGGCGACACTTTAAGCGGAGATGCAATCAGCTATTCACTTCATTAATAAGCATGAGTTCTGACAGATATATTTAGCTCATGTATCAGTAAAACTGAAGTCACCATTAAAAATAGTAATTTTACTTAAGGGTAATTCAATTATAAAATTAGTTACAATTATTAGAATAGTCTAAAAATAGCTTTGCGTTTAAAAGAACAAAGAGGTGCTTGCTGATTAAACAAGAAAGGGGAATAAAATGCTTGGAAAATCTTTTGTCAAGGGGATTGTTTCCGTTCCAATTGTTTTGGTTTTATTAGCCGGATCTTCCGTTATAAAGGCTGCATCTGATCAGCCGCTGCCGGCAACTCATTCAACTATTTTAGCAAATAAGGGCGTTTATAAACAGTTGGATTTTGCGGATAAGGAAGATTTTAAGAATGCACAGAAAGGATTTATTGCACCTTTAAATAAGAATCCTATTAAAAACTCAAAAGGTAACGTAGTATGGGACAGCAATCAATATTCATTTATTAAAGAGAACCAGCCAGCGAGCTCTACCGTAAATCCGAGCTTGTGGAGACAGGCTCAATTACAAAATATTTCAGGCTTATTTAAAGTAGTGGATGGCGTTTATCAAGTTCGGGGACAGGATTTATCGGTGCTTACCATTGTGGAAGGAAAAACCGGATTAATCGTTTTGGATGCGCTTTCTACAATTGAAACAGCTAAGGCAGCCATGGAACTGTATTTCGAGCATCGCCCCAAGAAAACAGTAAGTGCCATTGTTATCAGTCATAGTCATGTGGATCACTTTGGCGGTATAAAAGGCATTGCCCAATACGCGGAAAATCCAGCAAAAGTGCCTATTATTGTCCCAGCAAAATTTAACGAAGAAGCGCTGAGTGAAAATGTTCTCTTAGGTAATATCATGTCTCGGCGTGCAGGTTATATGTTTGGCAACCTTTTGCCTGCTGGTGAAAAAGGGTTCGTTACTTCCGGTATTGGCCCGGGGCTAAGTAACGGAACTTTTAGTTATTTGCCTCCAACAATGGAAGTAAAGAAAGATATTCAAACGGTAGAGATAGACGGAATAACGTTTGAATTTCTGTTGACTCTGGACTCAGAAGCTCCATCCGAAATGCATTATTATATTCATGACTATAAAACGCTGGTGACAGCCGAAAACACAGGGCATACATTACACAATATTTACACATTAAGAGGGGCTAAAACGAGAGATGCCTTAAAATGGGTAGAAGCATTGGATAAAACAGTGGACCTATACGGAAGTAAAGATATAGAGGCTATGGTTACCGCTCATTCTTGGCCTGTATGGAATAAAGAGCGCATTTTAGAACAGTTGAAAAGCCAACGTGATTTATACAAGTATATTCATGACCAAACTATCCGATTGGCTAATTTGGGCTTTACGCCGGATGAAATTGCCGAAAAGCTAAAGCTTCCTGAAAAGTTAGACAAATCCTGGGCTAATCGAGGTTATTATGGAACGCTGAAACATAATGTTAAGGCTGTATATAACTATTATTTAGGATATTTCAACGGTAATCCGTCCGACTTAGATCCCTTACCTCAAGAGGAATCGGGAGAGAAATATGTGCAATATATGGGCGGGGAAAAGAAGGTTCTTAAGCAGGCAAAACTTGATTATAAGAAAGGAGAATACCGCTGGGTAGCTCAAGTCTTAAAGCATGTAGTCATGGCGAATCCCAATAATATAGAGGCAAAAAACTTATTGGCTAAAGCTTATGAGCAGCTAGGATATATGGCTGAATCCTCTGTTTGGCGTAATTTCTATCTTACCGGCGCCGAGGAGTTAAGGAATGGTGTAGCAGACTCGAAGGGAACGGGTGGAATGATGAATCTGGATACACTGCTCAATATGCCAGTGGATGATTTTCTTAAATTTTTGTCGATTAAATTAAATGGAACAAAAGCAGAAAATAAAAATATGGTGTTTAACATTACATTTACAGATTCACAAGTTAACTATGTAATGAATCTAGAAAACTCCGTGTTAAATTTCAAAAAGGGGAAGGTAGCATCCAAACCTGATACAACATTAGTGTTAGATAGAGTAACCTTCTACATGATTGCTTTAGGGAGAGAGAATTTGTCTGAAATGGAAAAAGCGGAGAAGGTTTCTGTTTCTGGCAGTAAGGAACGCTTCGAAAATTTCTTGTCTTTACTCGATCAATTTCACCCTAAAGTTAATATCGTTACCCCATGATGGCGGCTGCTTTAGATTATTTATAAAAAATAGCTTACATTCGGTAAAAAGGATGGATGACCACTATTGATTCCCGCGAGTTTAATTCTTAACCTCGTGGGCTTGAATTTAATCGTTAATTCTGCAGCCATCCATCCCTGTTTTCATAAATCCACTCACCGTTCTTTAATTAAATCATCCTGCTTGATAACAGAATTGAAAATCAATAAGGTGAAAAAATATTCAACCTTTGACAATTTGAAAGCAATTGTAAGCGCTTCCTGTGAAGGCTTGAAACAGCGCGTTGCCAATATAGATAGAAGTCTTTAAAACTGGAGGGATGAGGAATGCAGTTGTATGTAAGCAAGAAACGAAAATTTATTATCAGTGGTCTCTTATTTATTGGGATGATTTTAAGCTTTTTTGATCGAGTGGCCATAAATGTCGGTATTATTCCTATTACAGATGAGTTCCATCTCAATACGTCTCAAACGGGTTTGCTAATCAGCATATTTTTTGTTAGTTATTCTCTAATGCAGCTGCTTGGTGGGTGGATGACCGATAAATATGGAGCTCGAGTGATGATTACGGTCTCTTTATTTAGCTGGTCTGTATTCACGATGATGACAGGGTTTGCGTGGTCATTTCTATCTTTATTATTCGTTCGTTTTCTGTTCGGATTAGGAGAGGGGCCTTTCTATCCAGCCAGTATGTCCACGATAAGAGAGAACTTTCCAGAAGAAGAACGGGGCCGGGCCAATTCCTTTTTCTTGTCTGCTCAAAATATTGGGGGAATATTAGGTACTGCTCTTGCTGCTTCCATGGTAGCTGCGTTCGGCTGGAGAGGCATGTTTACTATTGCGGGGGTTTTAGGGATTTTAATTTCTTTTGGTATTTGGTTTGTTCTCAAGCCTCAAAGCACAAAAGAGGTTAAGCAATTCAATAAAATACAAAATAAAGTTTCTATTAAGTTATTGTTTAAAACCGAAAATATTTGGAAACTCATTACGTTCAAATTTCTATCTAATATTATTAACTATGGTCTAATATCATGGATGCCTATCTATTTAGTTAAGGAAAAAGGGGTCGAGTTGGTAGCCGCCGGAGGATTGTTGGCGATTCCTTATATTTTTGGGTTTTTAATGTTTAATGTCAGCGGGTGGCTGCTGGATAAATATATGGCTAATCGTGAAAAATATCTTGCTGCTGCAGGCGCCTTATTATCGGCAATTTTTCTCTATTTAATGTCTAACGCCACATCTATAGCACTTATCATCACCTATCTTACTCTTAACTCCATAGCGCTCTCTTTCTTTGGAACCGTTCTTTATACAATTATTATAAAATATGCTCCGAAAGAAGTTACCGGTTCTGCCTCTGGACTTGTAACTTTTGCCGGGCAAATTGCCGGTGGTGTTTCGCCTTTGGCTATTGGCCTAATTATTCATCTATTTAATAACTCCTACAATGCAGCTTTTTGGTTTTTAATGATCGTAGCGTTACTCGGAACAGCAGTGGCCATATCTATCAAAAACAATCCAACTCAACCGGCAAAACCATACGAAAAAACAACTACCATAGTATAAAACTAGAAAGAGTATCCTATTTAGCGTAGATGGTTTAAACTGTTCTAATCTTCTTCTCTAAAATTGAAAGGGTTTTCCGTTAGAGATATGATATTGGTAGCAGGATAGAAGGAGAATGAGCCATGAATATTGAACAATTAGAATACATTATAAAGGTAGCCGAGGTAAATTCAATTTCCACAGCTTCAGAAAAACTCCACATTTCTCAGTCTGGAATCAGCATGGCTATTACAAGTCTCGAAAATGAATTAGGTATCAAAATCTTCAAGCGATCACGATTAGGAACCATACCTACAGAAGACGGAAAAGAAATTATCCAAAAAGCTCATGAGGTATTGAGCAAGCTGGAGGAAATTAGAGACAGTGCGCAAATGCACTCGGATACAATGGAAAAAGAGCTGCGTCTATCATCCACACAAGGTTTATTTCTTACGATTTTGCCCAAATCCTTAGCCTTATTTAAAAAAAAGTACCCTGAAGTAAAAATTATGATTGAAGAAAAAGGGGGACAAGAAATCATCGAAGATGTATTAAATGATAAAATTGACATCGGCCTATTAAATATTCCACCGCTTAAACCAAAGGAAAGTGAGTTGGAATTTCAACCTTTAATGGAAGCGAAAGTAATTGTGTCAGTCAGCAGGAACTCTTCTTTAGCAGGCCGAAAAAGTATAAGCCCCGAAGAACTGCTGAACGAAGACTTAGTCGTCTACAATGGACCAAAAATGAAAAGGTTTATTAAAGAATTTTTTGCTCGTTACGGCGAAATGAATGTTTTGTTTTTCACAAATAATACAGAGATTATCAAAAAAACAGTCGCTGAGGGATTAGCCATTTCCTTTTCTTATGATATTGGAATGAATAGTGATCCCTATTTTCTAGGCGGAGAACTGGTAGCTATTCCTTTAATAAATCTAGAAAACAATTCAATGGAACTGGGCTACGTTCGCTCGAAGAAGCAATATTTTTCAAAGGCTGCTAAGGAATTTATCAAATGTCTCGAATTTTATACTACTCTTAAATATTAGTTTCCTATGTTGAAGGGAAACTAATATTTTTTTATCTTTCATCAATATTTTTTATGTACTTATCATATTTTGTTATTTTACTTAAATGAAATTTATATTTAAAATTAATTATTATAATATTTAAAACTTTTAAATAGTTGGTAGATTCTACAAAATAAAAATCGAAAGGGGAAGCCTATGTTAACGACGCGGGAAGAAGAATTAGAGATACTTCAAACAAAGTTGCAGCATTTTATTCAAAATGAATTGCTTCCGTATGAAAAGAAGCAAGGGTTAAATGCTGAAGAGGATATTCCGATGGAGGCTATTCAGTGGGTAAGAAAGCGATCAAGGGAATTGGGCTTTTACGGCATTAATCTTCCTGAAAAGTATGGAGGGCAGGATGTTAGTTTAAGAGGGTTATGTATGCTTAAGGAAGAATTGGCGCGTTCTGGAGCTGTTTTATGGGGGCAAGTGATTGGCGAGATTGGTGGACCACTAAGAATCGGCCAGATGTTGGAAAGCTTTACAAAAGAGCAGATCGAAAAATATGTGTTGCCCGTCGTATCTGGAGAAGCTAGCTGCTGTTTTGCACTGACAGAACCAAATGCTGGATCGGATGCTTTTGCTATTGAAACAACAGCTGTTAGGGACGGTGGCGATTATATAGTAAATGGGAAGAAGCACTTTATTAGTGCAGCTCCTTATGCTGACTTTGCTATTGTCATAGCCAAAGAATTGCAGGAAGGAGAAAAAGCAAGGATTACCGCTTTCTTGATAGATAAAAAAACATCCCAGCATTCAGGGTTTGAACTGGGAGATATTCAAGTTCCCCTATCAGGAGAACGAATACATGCTGAATTGATTTTCAAGCAATGTCGAGTACCTGCCGCTAATATCATCGGAGAACCAGGAAAAGGGCTGCTGCTCGGATTGAAAAGAATAAACACCAATCGCGTTTCACATGCAGCGGGTTTTGTTGGAATGGCTCAACGTCTTCTCGATTTATCTATTGATCATGCTAAAACGAGAGTGCAACACGGACGGCCTATCAGTGATTTTCAAGCAATTCAGCACATGCTCGCGGAAATGGCAACGGAGATCTACGCAGCGAGGTGTATGGTCTATGATGTGGTTGAAAAAATTGACAGAGGAGAGGAAGAGAGAGCCGGTGCATCTATGGCTAAGTTGTTTGCTTCAGAGGTGAATAGTCGTGTGGCTGATAAAGCTATCCAAATTCTTGGCTCTAAAGGATTAGTGAAAGGGCATCCGGTAGAAAAAATGTATAGAAGTGCGCGGATGTATCGAATTTTAAGTGGAACCTCAGAAATCCAAAAAAATACGATTGCTAAGGCACTATTGAAAAATTAAGAGCTCTTTTATGGAGGGGATAATGAATGTGGGATAAGGTAACATTTCAATCACTGGTGTATAAAGGAATAAAGCGATTTGGCGAACTGCCAGCCATTACTTTGCTACCGAGTGGAGAAACGATAACTTATAAAGAGCTATGGAACAAGATAGAACGGATTTCTTCTTACTTACTTCGCTTAGGTGCCGGAAGAGGTATTCACATAGCGACTATTATTCCAAATAGCTTGGAAAGTGTGATGTTTGGTTTGGCTGTTCAGCAATGTGGTGCTACTTTGATACCAATAGGTGAAAAGCTAGGAAAACGAGAAATAAATTTTATTTTAAAAGAAACAAAACCCAAACTGGTGATAATAGCTGCACAGACACACTTTGATACCTTCCTCGAATATTTAGAAGAAGCAAAAGAAGAAGGTGTTCATATCATTGGCCTTCCTGAATTTGGTCATCATTATCCGGAAGGGTTTGAACAGTTCCAATGGCCCGAAGAAATCAAAGATGTAGACTTGCCAATTGCTAAGGAAGAAGATATCGCTCTTCTATCCTATACAGGCGGGACAACCGGTACGCCTAAAGGAGTAATGCATTCTCAGCAAGGATTGGGTGCTGCCATCATTTCCGCTGCTATCGAGGATCCGCTTGACGACCGGGACCGATTATTGCTGAGCACGCCAATTGTTCATTCGGCCGGTTCGTTGCTTTGGAGATCTCTTGTGTCAGGAGTGCATATTTATGTGATGCGATCATTTAATGCGGAAACGTTCATACAAGCCATAAAAGACCATGAGATTACGACCACCTTTATGGTGCCGACTATGTTATATAGGCTTCTCGATCAGGCAAGGAAGATTGACTATGATATGAGCTCGATGCGCAGCATCTTCTATGGAGCGTCACCAATTTCGCAAAAGCGTTTAAAAGAAGCTTTCGAGGTATTTGGACCAATTATGCGTCAGCAATACGGAATGACAGAATGTAATATTGTCATTACAAGACTATCGAAAAGCGCTCATATTTGGGCTTATCATAACAATGCAGAGGTGTTGAAGAGCTGTGGGAAGCCATGCCTATTTACTGAAGTTCGTCTGATTGACGATAAAGGAAACGACGTAAAGCCGTTCGAGCTTGGAGAAATTATCGTAAAATCACCAGCGATGATGGTGGGTTACTATCAAAGACCTGACCTTACCCAGGAATCCATTCGTGACGGCTGGTTCTACACCGGGGATATTGGCAGGTGGGATGAAAACGGTTACCTTTATATTGTAGATCGGAAGAAAGATATGATCATTACAGGTGGAATGAACGTATATTCTTCAGAAGTGGAACGAGTAGTGAATCAGCACCCCTCTATTGCATTAAGTGCGTGTATAGGTGTTCCCCACCCAGATTGGGGGGAGGCGGTATGTATAGTTGTATCACTGCGAGAAGGATTGACCTGTACTAGCGAGTAATTAATTGATTTCTGCAAACAAAGAACCTCCAAATATATGATACCTAAAGTCGTCCATTTTCTTGATAAATTTCCATTAACACCGATTGGGAAAATTGATAAAAAGGCATTAAGAAAGATGTTTGCAGAAGGTATTTTAACTATCTAGGGGAGTTTTCTTAAAAGAAGGTTTGACTAAGCGATATGATGACTGCCTCTCTCGGAATATTTTGTTTTGGTTAGATCTTTACTCTGTTTAAGGAGAGAGAATATGGTTACTACAACAAGCTTGTTGCTTTTCATTATTGGAATCATCGCCGGGGGATATGGAACAATTGTTGGGGCTGGAGGGGGATTTATATTTGTTCCCGTGCTGTTAATTGTCTTTCAAATGGAACCTACAGTTGCAGCAGGTTCTGGCTTGGTATTGGTATGTATTAATTCCATAGCCGGAGCAATAGGATACGCGAAAAAAAAGATGATTCATTACAGAATAGGGGCTGCTGTGGGAATGGGCGCGTTGCCTAGTTCTATTGTGGGTGTCTGGTTCCTGCAATCCTATCCTTCTAACTTTTTTTATATCCTTTTTGCCAGCATTTTAATTGCATTAGGCTTGTTTTTATTAGTTAAAAATGTGCCAATTCGACTCAACAGAAAAGAAGCTCTAGTAGCTAGCTCCAAGGGGAAATCCGAACACTTATCTATACGAAATAAAAGCATGGAGCCTTCCTTGCAAAACCCCGCTCGTTTAATGATTATACAATTACTAACAGTGGGTTTTTTTATCGGAGTATTATCCAGCTATTTGGGAATAGGCGGCGGCTGGCTTCTTGTTCCAGTCTTAATTTATTTATTTCATATTTCACCTCACCAGGCAGCTGCAACCTCCGTCTTTTCTATATGTTTATACTCTTCGATTGGGGGGTTCTTTCAATTCTTATATGGTCATGTAGATTGGGAGATAGTTATTTGGGGAGGGATAGGAGTGACCATTGGAGCGCACCTTGGAGTAATTTCAGCCCAGAAACTGCCAAGTAAAATGATTATCCAAATGTTATCCATATTGCTAATAGTTATCGGGTTTCGTATGTATTTAAATTAAAGGTGCATAGGCTAGTCGCTTAGTAAAAGAGAAGAAATAAAAAGTGGCTCCTTTGCCTTGGAGATTTCGTGCGATTGGCGAAGGGCAGCCTAAAAGTCGGTGGCTTCCATCTTACGGAAACGGCTTTGTTGTAGTTTCTTTATTAGAAAATTTTATCCTGGAATGGTTGCGTATGATAAAAGAGGTGAGGGAGTTTATGCCAAAGCAGTATAGCTTTATTTCTCCTATCGAAATCCATTTTGGAGAGAAATCGGTACAAAAGCTCGAACGGATTTTTCGAGAGCTCAAGAGCAAAAGCGTATTTTTAATTTGTGATCCTGTTGTTTTAAAGTTAGGGCTTGTTAAAAGTGTAATAGACATCGTTATGAGAAACAACATTGCTGTTAAAGTTTGTGATCAAGTAGAGCCAGAACCATCTATAACACTAGCGCAACAATTTCTTGATGAGATACACCAAGATCGTTATGACCTTGTAATTGGGATAGGCGGTGGCAGTGCACTAGACTTAGCTAAGTCGGTAGCGGTGTTGGCTGCTCACGAAGGAAGGGCAGAGGAGTATTTAAACTTAACACAGCAAAGAAAGATTTCAAAAAAAGGCATTAAGAAAGTGCTGATTCCTACTACCGCTGGAACGGGTGCGGAGGTAACGGACATTGCGGTATTTAGCGTGAATGAGACAAAAGATGTTATTACTCATAAATATTTACTTGCGGATTACGTAATTGTTGATCCCGAACTAACATATTCACTGCCACAGCAAGCTACTGCTGCAAGTGCTGTAGATGCATTTACTCATGCCATTGAGTCCATTACTTCAAGGTTTTCTAATCCGCTATCCAATGCTTTTGCGAAAAATGCGCTAGAGCGGATTTACCAATGGATCCGAGTAGCTGTTTGGAATGGGGATGATAGACTTGCTCGTCAACAATTATCACTCGGCAGCCTGGAAGCAGGATTAAGTTTTTATAACGCAGGAGTAGCAGGAGTACATGCTTTAGCTTACCCGTTAGGAGGACAGTTCAAAGTAGCGCATGGAGAAGCGAATGCGGTGTTGCTGCCATATGTATATGCGAATATTTGGCCGTCATGCGTGAGGCAGTTAGCCGAGGTAGGCCAGATAATTGGATCTTATTCAACTGGGAAATCTGAACGTGAAAATGCCAAAAAAGTTGTACAGTCGCTATATGATTTGGTTAAGGATTCAGGCTTGCCACTTTCTCTTTCTGCTTATGACGTGAGGGAAAAGGATTTAAAAAATTTAACAAGACATGCACTTTTACAAGAACGATTATTAGAAAGAAGTCCTAAAAAGTTAACAGAAAAGGATATTTATGAAATTTATACAAACGCATATACTGGAAGGTTAATTTTAGAATAAGGGGTTAAGAAAGGTTTGTATCTAACAACTCAGATTACGAAGAAGACCGTTAAAAAGCAAAAGAAATCCTACGATAGAAAAACTGCTCAAGACTTTTATTTCGATAGTAAATAATCAAGGGGGGGATTATTTTGTATCAAAACATTCAAGTATACATACAGGAGCAAATTGGAGTTATTGAAATTTATCGAGAGGAGGTTTTGAATGCTTTAAATAATGAATGCATTCTCGATATTCGTGATGCGCTTTATTCCTTTAAATATGACGATGAAGTGCGTGTTGTCATTATTAAAGGTAGCGGAGACAAAGCATTTGCCGCAGGGGCAGATATAGAAGAACTTCAACATTTAGATCATCTTGACGTCATGACTAATGAAGGTATCCACGACCTCCTAAACGAGCTTGAAACATTTGAAAAACCGACTATCGCGATGGTAAATGGTTTTGCTCTAGGGGGAGGATGTGAATTAACACTAGCCTGTGATATTCGAATCGCTTCAAATAATGCAAAGTTCGGGTTGCCAGAATTAAATCTTGGCATTATACCGGGAGCTGGAGGCACACAAAGATTATTACAGCATATAGGACTCGGAAACACACTTTATTTGATTTTTACAGGAAACATGGTCGATGCGGCAACTGCACAACAAATGGGTTTAGTAAGCGCTGTAGTAAACCAGCAGGAGCTTGAAAAAGAAACATTTAACATAGCTAAAAAAATAATAAGTAAAGGACCGGTAGCCACGAAATTTGCAAAATTGGCCATTAAATCTCAATCTCGAGCAGCATTGCAAAATAGTCTCCTTATTGAAAAACTGGCACAGTCGGTGTTGTTTGCTACTCAAGATAAGCAGGAAGGTATGGAAGCATTTTTTAAAAAGCGTAAGCCAGAGTTTAAAAATCAATAAGATGAAACGGTACATAGTAAGACAATGCGAGTAGAGGAATGAATAATAAATAAAAGAGAGATAAATATGTATACAACAACGCTTACTCCCCGAATTTCTGAAACAGATGCTGTAGGGCATATTAATAACACTACTATTCCAATCTGGCTAGAAGCCGGGCGTCATCAAATCTTTGCTTTGTTTAACCCGGATCATAAATTTCACGATTGGAAAATGATCATTGTTAAGACAACGATTGAGTACAAGGAGCAAATCTTTTTTGGGGTGGATATTGAAGTTTGCTGTTGGGTAAAAAGGGTTGGCCATACTAGCTTGGAGCTGTATGAGGAAATTTGGCAGGCAGGGAAAAAGTGTGTAATTTCTTCTACTGTTTATGTGAATTTTAATAAAGAACATCAGCGGAGCGAAGCAATTCCTTCTTCACTTCGCATGGAATTAGAACAACATTTACTTATATGAAAGCATGTAAAATAAATAGTGAATTTTTTCAATAAAACGAAGTAGCTTATAAAGATAAATTTACCGGGGGAGGGCTTTTTATATTACTAATGATTGGCCCTATTTTTTGTAGGGCTTGTGTGATTTTTGCCCTATCTTTATCGGAATGATTGCTACCATTTGCTCTAAATCAGCCATAAAAATCTATTATATGGATATTTAAAAAAGTTGTTGACTGCGTATTTAAGAGAATGATATATTAATATTTGCTGTTAAAGCAGCTGATTTGGCAGAAAATATTTTTTTGAAAGTCATTGACATTATGTTGGATAAATGTTAAGTTAAATAGGTCGCTAAAAACGACTCAGATGAAATTGATCTTTGAAAACTGAACAAAATACATGCCAGTAAGTTAATTCTTATTTTTAAAACATGAGCAAGTCAAACA
>NZ_JBIQDP010000037.1:0-34640 GCF_045370945.1 Pseudobacillus sp. 179-B 2D1 NHS | reverse complement strand
GCTAGGTAGCAATCATTCGAATAAAGAAGAAGCAAAAATTGAGCCTTGCCAAACTATATAAAAAGAACTCTCTGATTCACTCAAAGAGCCCACCTCACCTTCTTATTTAACTGACTTTAACTGGTCCTCATTACGGAACAAGTAAACAAGATAAGCATTCAAATCAAACTGGTTTTTATTGATAAAGTTAGTCAACATCAATTTATTTTCTACAATCACCATTTCTCTCTCCTTTACTAAATATTCTTGTCTCTATCATTGCCAATCTTGTATTCTTCTATACATGCAGATGTCTAAAAACTATTGATTAATAAAAAGAGCAACCTCTCCATGTGCTCATCCACATGGTTATCCCTTTTCAAAAAGGCCGTTCTTTTATTAAACAGAGCTTTGAAATAAATTTTGATCAACACTACTTCATATTTTATGGTAAACAAGAAGAATCCATTTTGAAAAATTTAATCAAAATGGATTCTTCTCTAGCCGTTTTCATTTTTGTTTTTTAATCGCTTGGTCCGTTCTTATTTGTGCGCATTATCGTTTTAATTGTGGGTAATTGAATTTTAGTTAAATCTCTATCTTTGTTCCGATCGATATGAAACTAACTTACAATGTAATAAACAACGAATAGTTTCTAGCTTTGGGCCAAGGTGCCATTGAAAATTTGTCCGCCTCCATTTACTTTAATGATTTTAAGGCGACTGGTATTTTTGATAAATATAGTTTTATATTGTTCTTCCCCATTTTCATCTTTAATAAGAAGAATACGTTTCCCTTCGTTATCTGTTACCGTTTGAAATCTATTATCTTTGTCCCCAATCTGCTCAATAATCTTATTATATTCAGGTAATGAAGACCATTCCTCATGATTTACACTTTCTGCAGATTGGTTTTGGGCTTGCTCTGTTGGCTGTTCATTTTCTTGCCGCTCTTCTTGTATGTTCTCTGTTTGTAAAACTTCCTCATTTTTTGGGGTACTCTCATTATTGTCTTTATGTGCCTCATTACTATTACAAGCTGTTAGCATGGATGCAGCAGCAATGAATGCAATAAACGTTTTGAACATTATTCTTTTCCTCTCCTATTGATGTATTCTTTTTTCATTCTAACAATAAATCTTCTATAGTTGACTTATTTTGCTGATTCATTCATCACTCAATGGATTGATATAAAAAGACGAATTAGTTGCATGAAAGCATAGAAAAGAATAAAGCCATTCTCCACATGCTTACTGGAAAGTGAACGAAAAAACATGCACTCTTTTCTATATACGATCGTTCAACGATTTGAACACTCATGCAGTAGCTAAAATTTTGTATGGTTACTTTTAAGCTTTAGCAAACCGATTGAAAGAATGATTGCCGCAAAAAAAGAACCTCCTTCAACAAAAAACGACGCGGGAGGTTCTGAACCATTACTCAGATCATTTTATTTTAGATTGGTTCACTCTCTAATTCCTCTTTTGTTAAAACTCACCTCTCATTTATTCTTCATCCAAGTTTACATAAATTGTATCTTCTTTGACATTAGGTATGTATTTAACACCTTGGTCATCATTCGCCTTAACCTTTTCATAAACGAAAGTTGATGATATAAATATTAGTCCTACAATAGCACAAACTGAAAGTAGAACTGTTCTCTTTTTTTTCATTTAATCGCCTCCGTAACTATATAATTTTTTTGCTTTTGTATTTGTGAGTAATACATATTGGGTAGTAGTTTTTCCGCTCATCTTTGTTACTTTTATAGAGGTTGCACTCTTTTTATACCTATATTTACTAGTTGTCTTAGTAATATTTTTCATTTCACTTCTAGCACTTGAGGCTTTATTTAAATACTGTTGTAAATTATTTACTTTAACATACTTATCATTATAGTGTTTTGCAAAGTGATAATCTATCGATTTATGAATATCAGAAAAAGTTCCTTTATCCCATTCTTTAGTCAACTGATCCGTTGAAAAATCTAAAGACGCGTTAACACTTTTAGTAACAACTTTTTTGCCATCTTTAATGACTGCGCTACCTGTATAAGACATCTTGGTTCTAACCATCGGTACCGGTTTAGATTTGTCTTGGGAAATAGCAGGTTTTAAGTTAGTAAAAACAAAGGTGCTTTTGTTTTTTCCTTTTTGCTCTTTTCCTTTTGAGGTCAAAATCTTCGGTGAATTAACTGTAACTACTACACTGTCTACCGTATCCACTCCATAATTTCTCACTTTAACTGTTACACCTGTAACACTAGGAGTCACATTAATCGTAACAGCGTTCGGCAAAGAAGCTAACCTTTTAAATTCCTTATTGCCAGATTCTGATAATTCACTTTGACTAACGTTAATAACATCAGATTTTACAAGTACATTTCCTTCATTAAAAGAAGCATAGACTTCACTTTGGTTCCCTGATAAAAATAATAAAAAAATACTAACCATTAATAAGTACAAACTCTTTTTCATCAAATACACTCCTCCCAACTGTTTAGTTACAAATATAAATAAACGGTCAGGAAAAATCATCATTTTAGGGAAAATTATGACTATTTACATCAACCATTTTAAGGAAACTGTGTCTATATTCCTGCATGATACAAGATATACTTAGCATCTTTTATAAAGCCAACCATTTCCAAACAACCTTCTATAACGTTTAACAAATCTTTTTTATCAAAAAATTTCTCTTTAACCTCCTCAAGTTCTTCGAGGGTGAGCTTTTCCCTTTCTGTTTCATCCATTGTTTCTAATTCATAATAATAAACATCGGTGGGAAAAGAGAGGATCACGTCTTTCCATTGTAAAAACATGTTTTCTAGTTCACTAACAGAGTGTTTATTAAAAACCGTTACTCCATAATAATTAAAGCCTTTGTATTCAGGGAAAACTAAGCCATATGGTTTCTCTTGATAATCAGGATTAATAGAAGGAACGGTGTAAAACAAATTGTTTTCTTCTCCTATTGTTGTATCAATGTAATTTAAAAAGTCATCATGTATATTCAGTTCTTTTAATACTTTATCACTATGCTCTTCTATCAATTCAAATTCATGATTAAGTCCCATACTATACTCCTCTTTTCAAATAATAAAGATGGCTCATTAAGGATAAACTGAAAGTTCCAAGGAGAGCTATTTTAGATATACATCACCTTACCGGAAGCCATAAAAAGACTCTTCGACTGAAATATCATTTTTGTAGCTTAACTCCCTTTTTAGTTGAATAACACCTGGCTGTTTTTCTCTATCATCCAATCGTTATCCTATTAGCAATTCTCTCATCAACTTGCTGTTATTTTCCTTTTTTATTTCGATAAAAATCTTAATCATTGTTATAGGATGAATAGTCGGCTATTTATTGTTGCGGCTTCATAAACCTTAAGAGATCTCCAAAAATGATCTTGTCAGACAGTGTTAACTCTTGTCTCACCACATCTAGATATGGTTCACAATGATGAGTCCCTGCCGCTTGCCCACTTTCTTTTCTATAACAAATACTATCCTTGTATATGTAATTCTTTGAAATAAAACTGCCATCTCGAAAAACAACTGGATAATCTGGATCTCTTGTGAAAAGATCATGACCGAATGAATAATTGTTTTCTTTTTTAATGCCTAAAAGATGGAGAAGTGTTGGACGTATATCAATTTCTCCTCCCTGTGTGTCAATGATTTTTCCTTCGTGGCCGGGAATATGGATAATCAGCGGCACCTGGCGATGTTTCATTCGATTAGCCACGTTAATTTCTTCTCCTAATAACTCACTCAGACCTTCCTCGTATTTTTCAGAAATGCCGTAATGATCCCCGACTAGAACAAACATAGTATCTTCGTACATCCCTTTTTCTTTCAATTGTTTAAAAAACGTTTCAATAGATTTATCTAAATACCGAACCGTTGTCACATAGCGATTAACAACTCCTTCTTTTGTAGCTGCTGGCTCAATGAACATATCTTCCTCTTCTAGCAAAAAAGGAAAATGGTTTGTTAAGGTGAGAAATTTCGCATAGTAGGGTTCAGGTATAGTCTCTAAATATTGAACAGACTGATTGAAGTATGGAATATCTTTAATTCCATAGTTGATTGAATTTTCTTCTGTTACTATGTAATCCTTCTTAGAAAAAAACTTATCGTAACCTAAAGTCTTGTACATCGTGTCCCGGTTCCAAAAGGTACTTACATTCCCATGAAATGCAGCAGCATAATAATCCTGTTTTTCTTTTAATAAATGTGGAAGACTATAGTACACATTTTCCGGTCTTCTTACAAAAACAGAACCGCTTGCTAACGGATAAAGCCCCGTATCAATCATAAATTCTGCGTCAGATGTTTTTCCCTGAGCTGTTTGATCATATACTTGGCTAAAATAGAAACTGTCTTTAATTAAATCATTAAGAAAAGGGGTTATTTCTTCTCCATTTACTTTTTGATGAATGACAAAGTCTTGGGTTGATTCCATGCTTATGACTACCACATTTTTTCCTTCTGCTATCCCAAATAAATCCGTTGATTGAAGATTTTTATGCTGAAAATATTCTTGCGGGGCAACAGCATCTGCTTCTGTGACCACAAACCGCTCTAAGGATACTTTCATCCCTAAAGCAATGTCATATACATGATAATTCAGCAAACCTAATGACTTAACCATTTGTTCCCGATCATAAGATTCAGAAAAAAGGTGAACAGATTTACCAATTCCTAAACCAATTGTTATTATAGTAAACGTTAAACTTGCTGCTGCGTATAACTTTTTGGTCTGTTTTCCTACTTTAAAACAAGTAGCTCTCGTTTTAAAAAGAAACCACCCTACCAAAAACAGATCGATAAATAAACAAAGATCCCATGGATTCATTAGCTCAACCGTGCTGGCACTCAAGCCGCCCACATTATCAAATTGAAAAAGAATCGGCGCGCTAACAAAGTCAATATAAAAACGATAATATAAGAGATCCCCATAAAGGATAAAAGTTCCGGTAAATAATAATCCGAACAACAGCAGTCTGTTTACCCTTTCACTAAAATAAAAACTAAAGCCCATTACAAATAAGAGCGAACCAAGGGAACTTATTAATATCACTCCGATGTCATACCATGATTGGAGGCTAAGGTTAAAGCCTAAAAGGCAAACGATCACCGTTTTTAACCAAAGAATGCCCGCTATCATTAAAACTAGTTTTATGCCCTCTATGTGTTTCCATCGCTTATTTTGAAACATGGTTTGAAACCTGCTTAATTTTTTTATTCATTATGTTTTGAAGGATGGCCAATGCAGTTTCAAACTCTTTTAATGTAAGGTTCCCCATTAAGGCAAACTGGATCCAGTTCCGTCGCAGTAAATAGTCACTTTCATAACTGATAATGATCCCGTTTTCCTTTAACTGATCCCCCACATTTTTTGAAGAAACACCGTATGGAAGCGGAATAGTCATAATGCCCGGTGAGTAATCCTCATTTCCTAACACAGAAAACCCAGCATTCGTCAGCATTTTCCTGACCTCATTTGCTAATGTATGCCTGCTTTCTACATTTACTTTTTTTACTGCTTCATGCAATGCAAAAATCAAGTTTGATGAATGAGTATAAGGAATGCTGTCAGTCATGGCATATATCCCTAAATCTAAATACCTCGGTATCTCTTTATTCGGTGCAATGGTCTCTTGATGAAACACAATAGCTAGCCCTGGATAAGAACCTAATCCTTTTCCACTAACAGTGCTTGCTAAATAAACATCCTGAAAATCAACAGGAACGACTCCAACTGAACTGCAGGCATCTACACATAATTTTATGTGATGCTTTTTGACCACTTCTAGAAGCTTGTTCAAATCGTACAGGTATCCTGTAGATGTTTCACAATGCACTGTCCACAGCCAATTTACATCCTGATGGGTTTCAAGAAAGCTCTTAATCTCTTCTGCCGGGATGCCCTCATTCCACCGTTTTTCCAATGTATAATGCTCCAAGCCGAACCGCTCTGCATGATCGATTAACCGATAGCCAAATTCTCCATTTGCAAGGATTAATCCTTTTCCAGGAAGTTTCTTTATTTGAGCAGCTACTAAGTCATTCGCAAGTGTTCCGGTTCCGACTGCGATTTGTGCCTTTTTTGCATTGACCAATTCACATAGTTTTGTTCGAACTGTTTTCATTTCATTAATAACCTCGCTAGAGCGATGGGAAATAGCTGTTTTTCTAAAAACTTGCTCTACTTCTTTATGTACTGCCACCGGACCCGGCAAAAAGTTCATTTTTTTTGGTTCTCTCTTTTTCTGTTTCATCATTTTAGAAAACGCTTTTGATGTAGTTTCAAATTTCTTCTTAGTTAAATACATCGGTTGAAACATTGCTTTTTCTCTTCCAACCATGGGGCCGAATGGTTCAAAGCCAATTCTTTTATATAGCCTGATTTGACGATCGGTACCGGAAATAAGAGCCATGTTATATTGTTTTTCCAAGCAATAGCTAACGAGTAAGTTTACCAGCTGGTAAAATACCCAGCTTTTTCGATAGTCTCTTTTCACCGAGAGCAACCGCACTTCACAAGGATTAGCATTCTTTGGTAAATAATGATCTAAATCGTCTATTTTATAATCAAGAGAAAACGGGCGGTTGGCACGCACTGCGATCATTCCGACGATAACTCCCGCGTCCTTGGCAATAATATAGGTATTTTCCTTATCAAATTTATCTATTAAACGTCGGCCTTGATTTTGTTGATGCTGCGGAATTTCCTCTACAAACGTTTCGTAATTTAGTTTATAGATTTGTTCCATTTCTTCCGGTTCGGATGCTATTTTATAGGTTAACGTATGTTGTTCCATTCTGTTGCCTCCTCAAAATAGATTGAAATGAAAGAAGTATAAAATAATTTATTGAATCATGCGTCTTTTATGTGTGAGATAACTACAATGACCAATAAACTAAATAGCCCAATAGCAAAATAGTATTCTCCCAGTATCCAAGCTGTCACAGGAATGGTGGCCATCGAAAAAAGACCAGCTATCGTAAAGTTTCGTACAATCCAATAGCTGATTCCAACGCATGTTCCTAAAACTCCAATGGCCGGTGGAACTAGAAACAAAGTGGAGGTTAAAAAAACGACGACTCCTTTTCCCCCTTTGAAACCAAGGTGTACCGGCCAAATATGGCCAATTAACAAGAAAAAAGCGCTAACTAACAGCATGATTTTATTTTGCGGAAAGAAAAGTGTTACGAAAGACAGAACCATCATAACTTTTGCCATATCAATCAAAAGTGTAAACACAAACGCTTTCTTTCCTAACTCTCTTCCGGCATTTCTGGCTCCAGCATTCCCGCTCCCAAGTTGGCGAATATCTTTTCCCACTGACCACTTGGCGATATAATATGCCCCTGTTATACTTCCAGCACAATAGGAAAGCATAACCATCAATACAATTTTTAAAATGGCGCATTCCCCCAAAAGAATCCTCATGTACATACAATAATTTTTTAACTGCCTACTGACTTCAAATAAGGATCATCCCTGTGTTAACGATTGTTTTTTGGCATTCTGCAGTTATTTTACCATAAATAACCATAGGCATCTTGAACTATTCTTTCACCTTGTTCATTAAACAATGCGTCTTAGGAGAGAAATACATATTAGTCTCCTTTTTGCTAGAATTCAGATTTTAACTTGCTTCTTTATACTAAAGAAATATAAAGCCTAATAGATGAATCTTAAATAAATGTAGTAATGAAAGTATATTCAATTTTATAAGTATAAAAATCAAGTAATAGTAAACAATCAATTCTATAAAAAATAATTCAAAATAAATACTCAAAGTTAATAAGCTCTTTTTTAAAACAGTTTCTAAACCCTTACAACAGCTGGGCTTATACCAAAAAGAAAGACACCAATATTTGATATATTCATAGATTCACAAGCAATCTATTGAATAATTAATAGACAAGAAGCAATTTACTGATACAAAAACCACTTAAGAAGCCATCATTTGTTTTTATGAAAAATAAGAAGCAATCTATTGATAGTAAATGAAATAAAAAAGAGAACAGCTTCTTGGTAAGAGGCCATTCTCTTAAAAAAGGAGCATAGATAAAAGAAAATCCAAGAACAGATACAAGTTCTTGGATTTTTTATACACGGGAAATAGCCTTGTTTGACTAAAAATTTAAAAACAAGGCATTAGATGAAATGCAGGGCTGGTACTTGTCCTGTTTGGATATATTCGTTGTACTTGGCCTGATGCATTTTATCGTATGGAATTTTTTTAAGTTCTTTAGGAAGCTCTCGTCGATAAATGGTCCGAAAATAGGCGCCGATGGACGTATGGAACGAGAACTTTCCTTTACGGTTGATTTGTGTTCGAATATGTTGTTCAAATTGATCCAGGCAGCGGAAAAACAGAGATTCTGCCCAAGCATCACGGTATGTATAACGCTCTTCACTTTCGTCTTCATCGATCAAGTATTTGACAATGTCAAGTACCTCTTGTTTAAAGGACAGCATGATATCAAAAAGATCTCGTGGCTTGTAGCGCAGTTTTAGCCCATTGAGTATATAAAGCGTGTGCTCCTGAAATTTAGCCAAAAGCGGCTCGACATGAAATTCATCTGTATTCTCTTTCACACATTCCGGTTTTAAGCGAAAAATCGCTTTTCGGATCCACAACTGGCAGCCGCGGACTTGAACGCCTGTATATTCGATATCAAAAAGAGGTTGTAAAATGGCCAATACCTCTCTTACCCCTTTTGCTCTTTTCTTCAATTTTTCTTTTAATGTATGCATGGTCCGTGCTTGTTCAAGAGCTGCCACTTCGTTTTTACGATCAAGTTTGGCGATTCCATGTCGAAATTGATTGAATAGAGAAAACATGAGTTCAAACGCTTCCGGATTAGAGGTGCGCACAAACTCGGCTACAATCGTCGTATCCAAGAGGGTATGAGGGACGATAAAATAATTCAATTCATGGCCGTTCTTTAATTCAGGAGTAGTATATTCCTGATAATTGGCTAACACCCATGCAGGCAGTCCGTTTGGCAGAATTTCTTCATAAAGAAAGCCATGCTCTTCTAAGAATTTACGTCCCGCATGCATCGTCGAATAAGCCACATGCAATTTTTTGCTCCAAAAAGCGAGATTAAACTCTTGGACTTTGCCCTGGCTATTTTTTTCCAAATGAATTTGTTTTAATACAGAAAGCAGGACGGCATAGGCACTCGCTGGTACTTGCCGTTTTTGTTCTTTTTGGAAGACACGAAGATCTTCGAGCAACTGATGGGGGAAACGGAAGCCATCCATTTTCACTATTTGCCGTTTGCTTTGCTTACGGAATTTTGCCATTTTCATACCCTCCCTTCTAGCGGTTTATGTATAAGTATGTCTATTATACACGACGCCTTTTTTCGAATAGGCTCTCTCTAAGAGAAAAGTGGCAAATTTTAAAGAGCCCCTCAGCCCAGTCAGGTCAAGGGCTCAGAGATTTTTTAAAATTTTTTCAGGTGCACGGGTAGGACGGAGCAAAATGGAAAGTGGCAAGGTTCAAGTGGAAAGATTTTTTGACTGCATGCTTCACAAACGTTGATTTAGCGGGATTTATAAAAAATTCCTATTTAAAAAAGGTGCACGGGTAGGACGGAGAATTTTTAAAGTGGCAAGAAAAAGGTGCACGGGTAGGACGGAGCAAAATGGAAAATGGCAAGAAAGGTGCACGGGTAGGACGGAAAGTGGCAAAAAAACGGTGGTTTTCGACTAAATCCGCCTCTTTTTATCCAAATATAGGAAAAAATTAAAGAAAAAGATGCACGGGTAGGACGAAGGAATAATGAAAATGGCAAGAAAGATGCACGGATAGGACAGAAATGTGGAAAGAAAAAGGTGCACAGGTAGGACGGGGAATAGAACAAAAGTGGAAAGGATCAGTAAACACAAGGAGAACTAGCAACTGTAGGAGCACCGTCTCTTCAAAGAAAAGAGATGATCAAAATGGCAAGTTGCCATTTTTATGATAGAACTGGCATAATGAAGGTATCCATATAGACAGAACGACTTGGGGAGAGATAGCATGGCGGAATACATTAACCCTAATAAACTCGCACTAAGTGAAGACTTTTTTAAACTTGCCGTTTTAGAAGAAGTCCAAAGGTATTTTTCCAACAACTATATTATTGAAGAATGGCAACAGTATGTCACAAGTGAAATTAATCAAACGTTTGATAATCAAAAAGCGTATAGAAGTTTTGATTGGTTATGTGAGATTGTGCGCTCCCTGCTAGTGAGCAAAAAAGTCACTCAGGAAAATATACGGGAAGTCTTCAGAAAACATCACACATATGTATTGGAACAAGTCAGCAGCTATATTAACCAGGACTTTCCATTGGATGTACATCTTAGTGTTAACGAAGCGGCTGTCCAATTTGCCAAAGAAGAGCGGCATTTGGTCTCCAGCATGGATTATCAGTTTCATCTAGTAAGAAATATCGTGACACAGCCTAAGGCCTTTGTGGCGGCTAGTGAAGCAGACGATCTCTTTCAAGCAGAAATTAAAGATTCTAAAGGCAACATTCATGGAATGGCACGCGTCAATGTGGCAGGAGGAATGGACATGCCTTTTACGGATGAAGAACAGGAGTATTGGGATAAACTCCGGACGGCATTTAGTGCCATGGATGAAATGACAGCCGATATTTTTGATATTATTTGTTTTCTGTTTCTTTTTGCGCCAAAAGATGAAGATGGTTACCTGTATTTTCACTCCAATGATGCGCTGAAATTAAGAAGCAACCTTGTGGATCCGAATAGCAGCCTGGAAGTCCGGGAAAGAGACCGTTTTAACATTATGTCAAGAGTCAAGGCTCTTTCTAATATTTGGATTTCATTGAAAGAGGGCGAGGTCATTGAAGTCGATGAAAATGATTTAAAAGAAAGCAAAAAGTATAAATACAGGGATTTTCAGAAAATGTTTGAGGTAGGAAAAGTACGGGCAGCTTATGACGAGAACGATAAATTTTTAGGTATCTATGCCTGTCAAATCAAACCAACATCGTTATTAACGTCTTTTCTGAATGAAAATAAACGCTTAGGCATTATTGACTTAAGCGCATTGGAGTTTCATCCCGTGCGGCAGCGTCCGGAGAAGCGGCTGGCACGTTACCTTGCGACACAATGGTTTATTCGTCTGTCTAAAAATAATTTACATCAGCCTTTTATGGTCAAAACGCTCATCCGGGAAATTGATTTCCCTGCACGGATGAGAGGACTAGACATGTACGACCGCTTTGTCAAAGCGTTAGATGAACTAACAAACAAAGGCATTGTAAGAGACTGGCATTTTACGGACCCTGTCGACTTCAGTTTGTTTGGTCGAACCGGCTGGTTGTCTTATTTTTACGGGCTGAAGGTAGCCATTACCCCTTCTGCTGAAATGATGGAAAAAAATAAAAGAAAGCTGTCGATCTTACAGGATCAGCACCAGGTAGATTCATCAACTGTTAATCAAATGATTGAATCACTTAGTCAACCAGTTGTCATCCAACAAGTTGGATATCGGAGCATAGAGCAGCAAGCTTCCCCTTTAAGAAGAGAGCCGGCGGCAGAAGCATCTCAGCTTTCCCTTCCCCTATCGGAACCTAAAAAGAATGATGAACCTCTTCCGCCACTTACAGAGGAATCCTTAACGGCTGAAATGGTCATCCAAGAAAGAGAGCGGCGAGGACTTTCACTTGCCAAAGCAGCAAAAGAGATAGGGATTGGTTACAATACATTGAAACGATTTGAGAATAAGGAAACCAAAAGAAGAAATAAGAAGAACGATATGAAGATTGTTCAATGGTTGAAAAAGTCCCTAATACTAGAAGATTAAATAAACGATATGCACAAATAAGTTTTGTAAAGAGAATGATGCTTTTTGAACGATAACTTTATAAAGCCCCATCGGTCTTTTTTAGCTATGGCCGATGGGGCTTTCTTTATAGCAGCATTGGAATGTAATCGTCACTATATCTATTAGGATAACTATCATTTTCCAAAGCATGAATAACACTATTCATCTAACAAATGTTTTCTTTCCCCTACGTTTTCAGGAAGATCTATTTCATAGCCTTTTTTCTTTTGGAAATAGGCTAATGCTTGACCTGATTGCTCACCAATCGCATCAAAGGCTTCTTTATTCTCTAAAATCTCTTGCTCAATGACACTAAGCTCTTCCTTCACTGTAGAGATCTTTTTGGAAAGTGTGCTGTCCTTTGAAAAATTTGCTGCCTTTTCCATTTCTTCTTTCAGCTTTTCCTCAATTGCCTGAATGTCAGCTTCTAGATCTCTAACAATCGGGGATGCACCGATTTCTTCTTCAGTAGGTGCCTCTACTTCACTTTTCTCCACAATAATGGGTGAAAAGATCCTTCCAATAATATTGCTTTCTTTTTTTCTTTTGTTTTCAAGGGCTCGGACCTTCTCTAACCATAATCGTTCTTTTTCGGAATTTCTTTTTCGTCTTAAATCCCCTTCTAGCAAGAGTTTCCTGTCTATGAGCCGTCTGATGGTTTCCTCTATTTGCGATAGTTCCTTGTTATGTTCAATGTATAAGTGATTTAATTCCTGCTCTTTTTTACTTTTCTCCATAAATCGGCTAAACATCTTTTCTGTAAATTCAAGAGTGGCCTTCTCCCTTAGGTGCATGCCAAAGAGTAAAGTATCAAGAGTGTCTTCATTCATCCCTTTTACATTTTTACGTTTAGGAATAAATTGAGCCTCTTCCCCAATTTTCACTTTGATATCCTTTAGTTGCTTGTTCAGGTCTTTAATATACATAAAAATCAAATAAATACGATAGACGCCATCATATCTCATTCTATAAGAGGAAGAAGTCTTTACAACACCTATGTATTCTGGGAGGTTCTGCAAATAGTAGCGTATATTTGCATCTGACCGATTAACGAATCGAGCAGCATCTTGCGCAGAGTATTCCACTCCTTCTACTAGCTGGCCAAGAAAATCAGGAAATAGTTTCTCTTTTGTTTTAGAGGCCAATGAACATTCCAGAAATAATGGATCATCAGCAAATTTTTCTTTAATCAACTCCACCATGATGGTTTTTTGTTTCTCTTTGGTTTGTTCCAAAGTAAACACTCCCCTCTTTTCTCCAGAAACGAAAAGAAAGAAACAATTTCGCTTCTCTTTGTTTCGTTTCGGAAACACTTCGTTATTTTGCGTTCTCTTATTAATACTTTTTATTATAGTGGATTTCACGAATAGACTCAATTATATAGGAATTGATAAGCATTATCTAAAACAGTCAAAGTGAAAACAGAGAAATGTAATGTGTTTTTAAAACTAATCGAAACAAAAAAATAGATTTTGTTTCTTTTTGTTTCGGTATTTCTCTGTTAATAGCATTTTTCATCCTTATATAAACATAAGAGAAAGGCTTCTTACTATGGGCTTTTTGTTTCGATGCATTTTAAGAAGAGAATGAAGAACACTCATTAGAAGAACGACAATAGAAAAATCAACTTCTTTATAAAAATTATTGATGATAATCAGAAGTCAATAAAAACACGAGAAAATTTGCGAAATAACCGTTTTTCTTTTTGTTTCGTTTCTAGGTATTTCTAGAAAGGGGAAAGTATTTCTTTTTACTTCGAAACGTTTCTATTCAATAAAAATTCGAGTGGGATTTGCGAAAAATGATGTTTTCGTTTCATTTCTATATAGATGCGTTACTGGTTGGTAGGAAGATATAGATTTGAAAACGGTATAAACCGTAAAAAACAACACCTCCAGATGTTGGAGGTGTTGGGAGGGCTTAATCATCGTCATCATCATCGAAATTCAAAAATGTTTTCTGAGCGAAAGATTGAAGTGCTTTATTTTGAATATAGGATTTCTCTTCCAGTTTTGGTTCGATTGGCTGCTCCGTTTCAGGTAACGTCACCATTTTGTCTGGTTCCTTTAAAAGATGGGTAATCAACTGGCCGATCAGAGCTTGGTTTTTTTCATTTTGCAAAAACTCTCTTTCATCCTGACTGATTCCAGAAGGAATAGGGATCACCAGCATGTCATCGGGTTTTTCCTTTTTTATTTCCTCATCGAGCATTTGAACGAACTTAGAAGAGAGCACACTACTAAATTTCCTGCCATGATGCGATTTCAAATCTTCCAGGTGTGAAAGAACTCTCTTGGGAGTGGTTCGAGGAAGACGAAAGGAGATAACTTTTCCAGGGATGAACTCACTCATAAGGATGCACCTTACCTAGATAGGCTCATATCTGTAATTTCAATCCCTTTAGCTTGGCAGTACATTAGCAAAATTTTAAAATAGGCACGTGAAATCATCCAAATGCTGTCCTCTGTCTTTGTAAAACGTAATGGATACTGTTTATCCTCATCATTTAGCTTGGATAGATAGGGTCTCAAGATGACAGATCCTCCACCGATTTGGTAAGCTAGACGAATATCAGGCACCGATCGCCATAGGTTCTTGATTAATTTATACTCCTCTTTCGCTAAAATCATTAGCTCGCTGTCAATTAGCGCTTTAATGGAGATCCGATTTCCATCTTTCCAAATGTAGTATTGTTCCTCTGGATCCTCATTTGTAATAATCTCAACTAAGGCTCGACGACTTTTAATGGTGTATTTGTATTCCTTGTAAACTTTCCGGATAATATTATCTAAGTAAGTGGATACTCCTTGTTTAATGCCATCGGAGTACTCATTGTCCACCTCTGCCTCTTTTGTAATAATGGCTGAGTCGGTAGAGAGTCCTCCTATATCATTTATTAAAATTGTTTTCCCAATTAACTCTTCATTTTTAGTAGAGCCGTCGTCATTAGTAGTTAAGTCGATATAAGCAGCAAAGCCCTCAGTGTTGACGAGTACTTGTTCAAATTTAATTCTGACTGTTTTCCCCTCTAGCTCTGGTGTTTTCAGGAAAGTCACCTGATGCTGTCCACTCTTAAGTTTTTTCCGGAATACTTTATTCAATTCTCTTTTTGTTTCATCCAAGGGTAGACCTGTTGAAAGAATATATGTAGCTTCAATAATCCCATCATGTTCCTCAAAGTGACGTGTGGCATCTATAGCCAAGGTGGTTAGCAGCAAAACAATAGGCTGATCGGAAGAACTTTTATCATTTTCAGGCGTTAATTCGTCGTTGTTTGGATATTTACTTGCCAGCTTCCCTACTGCGAAACGTTTCGAAGTTTCTTTTAAAGCAGAGGATTGAACTTCAACATGGAGAGCATTTAACGGCTCTTTCTCCATTTCTACAATAGTTCGGTCAGGGAGCTCCGCAATGACATTCGGAATGTATAGTGTTTCTTGCAGTCCGTTTAAATAAGCCTTAACGGCATCATTGCCAATATCCACGCTAGCTAATCTCATGTCTTTATACCTCCTAGAATAAATTTCTAATTTTATTGTATACATTTTTGTAAACAAAATCAATAGTTGTATACAAAAATGTATACAATGCTAAAAATGCTTTTATATCCCCATAACAAATGTAAAATTACTAGATTTTCTTACATAGTGACTAGAGACAAAATACAGCTACCTTAACTGTGATAGGAAGAGGATTTTGAGTGATGGCTCCTTGTGTATAACTAAGATGATATGAGGGGAATGTGTGCCTCTTAAAGCTTTTCTGACTTATTCAATCTATTCATTTTTAAATTTTTCGGAAGCGAAAAGAAAAGAAACCAAGAAAAAGAGTTTTTTCTTATAGATAGAAAAAAATGTTTGTTTTAATTAGATCTTTATAAGCAAACCCTTAAACGAGTTGCTCTTGCTTATACATTCTTTGGTTAATGTAAAATTCGTCACTTCATGTGCTTGTTCCTTTTTTTAATCATAGAAGGGAGGGGAACACAAACAATGATGAATTATGAGACAGTGGATGGAAACTTCATGCGGCTATATCAACCGAATAGAGGTCTGATTTAATAAGAAAGACTGCATTTCTGTCAAATCCTTAATCTAAAATAAATTAAAGAGAAAAACCCCATAACTCAGGAGTATAAGGATGTTACAGAACGATTTTGGAGATGTTTGGCAAGGTTAAGCTTAAAAAATGTGTTTCCGAATTTTGGATGTGGAGGCTGAAAAAAGACTGCCTTATAGGCAGTCCTTTTTGGAGAATTATTATTCTATGATCTCATGTTTCATCGTACTAATATCTCCTTTTGCAAATCCTGCACACACTACTTCTTTATGTTTAGTAATGTAGTAGACATATTCATTTTTAGGTTCATCTTGATAAACAACATAAGCATAATGATACAGATAGTTTTTTCCGCCTAAAGGGTTATCATTAAAAAAAGTGATCTTCTTTATTTCCTTTTTTCTATAGCTTTTTTCTTTGTACAAATATTCATGAAGAGCACTTATGGCTATTTCTTTTTCTTCCTTTTGCTTATTTGTCCAATACATATAATAAGCGCCCGAAATCATTAAAGCGAATATGAATAAGCTTAATAAAAGTTTTTTTCTCATAAACACCCTCCTTTTTTACAATTTTATCACTATTATACAAAATATGTATATGGTGAGGGGGTATAGGTTTTACACAACTTACAAGCTAGTTAGAAGGTTAAAAACCTTGATAAATCAACGATATATAAAATCCCGTCTAGAGAAAAAAACGGGGGAAGAAGAAACATCCAGATTTCGTGAGGGTGCTGTTCTTTGCTGGCTGCCTTCTTGTGGGGGGATGTGAACTAAAGGTGCATGGAATATACAAAGAGTTTTGTGTTCTATTTAATGTTTTTATAGTAATGTGAAAATATAAGGATAGATAAGTGGACAGGAGAATTTAAATGAAAAAATTATTTATTTCATTAGCTTTATTAGTACTTACTGCTTGTCAGCCCAATCCACCAAAACTTTCTGCAACAGTTAATGAAGAGCCAGTTAAGATTTATCAAGGCAGCTATTGTTGGAATGAAAACAACAAGGAAGTTTGTGCAGATACATCATCGCCTGAAGACATGGTAAAAGGGGATGTACCTACTGCAGTAGCCGAGAGAAGTAAATTAAAGCTTCATTTTGATTACCAGCCTAAAAAGGGGTCTCTAGGAGCAGATATTTGGAACAATGGTGAAGCCAGGGAGCAAAACATTGTTAATTCTGATACTATTATTCTTCCACGAGAGCCAGGTATTTATATTTATAGCGTGTATGCTAATTGGGAAGAAGGAGACTCAAGCTATGTACTACAAGTTGAAGTTAAATAAGACTTTAACACCCGGTGTTTTTACTCTCGGTATCGGAGGTTATGTTAATCTGTGGTCTACAAAACATTTTTACTATGAGGAATCAAAATGACTGACGAAGTGTTAAGAAATGGTTTAAGAGTGCGATGTGAGCAAGGTGTTCATCTAGAAGTAAGAAGAGCATGTTTAGAGTTTGGTAAATGGATGCGGAAAGAATTTGATTTTCCTATTCGTGTGGTGGTGTATTTAAAAAAGGATTATCAGATCAAAAACATAACCACCAAAGAGCTAGTTTCAGCTACCTTTTTTGCCCCTTATGATAAAACTCAAGAACCTTATATCAGAATTGCTACTGGTGATTATTTGGAATTGTTAGAGGAATTAGGCCAAGACAATGCCCTGGCTTCTATTCTTGGTTCTATTGCTCATGAAGTTGGACATTACTATCAATGGGTTGATAATAAAGATTTAGACGAAGATGAAGCCGAAGATTATGGCGAGTATATGCTTGATTTATATGCTCAAACAAGAGAGCATCCATAGAAGTATTTTTTATAATTTCTATTAATTCATCTGAAATAAAATAGGATTTGCGTTTTTTCTTTATAAGCAGAAGCAGATGATAGGGATGTTTGCTCATATATCTTCTGGTTATTTGATGAGATATTCGGGTTATTTCTGTCATTTCACTTATAGCTACCCAATTTTCCGCCTCACGTGCTCTCGCCTTAGGAAAGGGTGGTAAGCAGGTGTGAAATTGTATAAAAAAGAAGGGAAGTCAACTCAGCATTAAAAAAGTTTTAATATTAAAAGCCTAATTTCTCAGTGTTAAAATTGAGAAATTAGGCTTTTCCGTTGTTCCTTTCAAGCATCTCACTGCAAAGTAATTAGAATAGCATCTCTCATTCCTTATGATTTAATCGATTCTTCTTTTTCTATAAATAACTACGGTGATGACGATCGATACAACTACCCACACTAATAGCACAAGGATATGTTCAATAATCCCGCTCAATCCTTTTCCACTGCTCAACCCAAACCAAATGGCGTTTAGTTGCTCGTTTGGTAAATAATCGACGATCTTTATGAGAACTTTATTGTCTACCATGGATTTCATCATAGAACTCATTCCAAAGACGACTAATACAGGCATTCCAATAATACTCGTTTCCATTACTGTTCTTGAAAGTAAGCCAAGAATAGTTCCTGTTGCAATGTAAAAGAACAAACCTAACACGATACTTATTGAAAACAACAGGGGGGAAGGAACCTTATAATCTGATAAGAAAATGGAACCAATAATAACAAGAATCGTCATAACAGCAGATAAAGCACTTTTCCCTACAAAAATTTCAGCTGTGCTAGCGGGTGACAGCAGCAATCCTCTCAATGTATTTTTCTCTTTTTCTTCTGCTACCATGGCAGCTTGAATGAAAGCACCTGCAATGACAAGGGCAAGGTTGATCGGATAAGTGTTTAAGGCTGCACTTTCTTCACCCATGCGACTTAACATAGCTGCAAACACTAAAGGAATGGCTAATGTAAAGATGATGTAAGAATTTCTTTGAAGGTCTTTCCAATCTTTTATAAATATTGCATTTACTCGTTTAAATGAAAATGTCATTATAAATTCCTCCCTGTTAATTGTACGAAAATGTCTCCAAGTGTTGGCTCGTTAGAGTGAATGGTTAAAATCTCCCCATCCTTCATATATTGGTGGATTTTCTCTGCTCCTTCTTCGTCTTTATCAACCACAACTGTACGATTTCCTTTTAATAAAAGTGTAATAGATGAATTTTCTTGTTGTGCTCTTATATTCTGAGGTGTATCTAGTAGTTTGATCTCCCCATTATTTAGGAAAGCCACTCGATCACAAAGTGTTTCTGCCTCTTGCATATCATGGGTAGTTAAAAAAATGGTCGTTCCTTCTCGATTCAACTTTTTTAGGCCCTCATGAATATGCTTTGTATTGACCGGGTCTAAGGCAGAGGTTGGTTCGTCTAAGAAGAGAAGATCAGGTTTATGTAAAATCGCCCGCGCCAATGTGACTCGCTGCTTCATCCCTTTGGATAGCTTTTGAATGGGTTTCTTTTTATCGTTTATTAGGTTAACGGCTTCAAGAACCTCATCGATTCTGCTTTTGTCCACTTCATATAAATCACAATATAATGCAAGATTATCAAATATACTAAGGCGATCATAAAGGCCACTATTATCCGTTAAAATGCCAATTCTCTTCATATAACTCGGGTCCTTTAATTTATTGATGGATTCTCCAAACACTTTCACCTCTCCAGCTGTCGGGTGAAGTTGCGCAGTTAATATTTTAATGGTTGTCGTTTTGCCAGAACCACTTGGTCCTAAGAAACCAATCGTTTCTCCTTTTTTCACTTCAAAGTTTACATTTTTCAAGGCCATATTGTTTTCAAACGATTTAACAAGTTTTTTTACCTCAATAACATTCTCCATTTTCATTACTCCTTCTCGCGTTTTCGTTTTCTTAATTCAAGTTTAGCTGTGATATAAAGCAAACGCAGTAATATCAAGGTGAAAAGAGTATAAGAGGGGATGAATGGAACCAAATTTCAGGTGAATGGATAGCTAATGGGGGCAAGAATAGAACAAAGTTGGGCCTATTACGACTGTTCTATTTTCTTATGGGGCTAATATGGCGGTTGAGTGGAAGAAGGAGAAGAAGGAGTAAAACTCTTTGTTATAGAAAGAGAACACAAGTGATTTTTTTATAAGGGGATGATTCTTATTGAAAACTATCCAAAAGATGTATGAGCATTTAAATTGGGCTAATCAACGTATTCTTGAGATATTGCAAAGTATCGAAGAGGAGAATCAAGAGGTGAGCCGTTTATTTTCACATATCCTGTTTTCAGAGAAAGTATGGATAACTAGACTGCGAGGATTGGAGAGTTCAGCACTGCCCATTTGGTCAGAGGTCGATATAGAATTCTGTGCAAAACTCGTTATGCAAAATGAAGAGAGCTTAACGACGTTTTTTACTAATTTAGCACACAATGATATGGATAAAATAATAACCTACACAAATAGTAAAGGAATCAAGTTTAAGAATTCTGTGCGGGATATTTTAATTCATGTAGCATTGCATGGTCAGTATCATCGAGGACAGATTAACTCACGACTTCGGGCAAATGGTATGGAACCAGTTAATATTGACTTTATTACATTTGTGAGATAGATGCATCTAGGTTCTATGCCTAGTTTATGATAGGCATATACATTCTACTAATGGGGGCGTGAAACAACAATTCTGTGAACTAAACTGTTCACCTCCTACCTGTAGAAACGTTAGTTGCAAGTTCAAATATAAAATTTGTTTTAATGCAATAAAGGGATACTTTGTTACGCTCATTAAGGAGCGTATCTGAAGAAGTCTCTTTATCATTCTTTACATGTGTTTAATTAAAATTTATTTTACCGGGCGAAGGGGATATCAAAGTGAGTAAACCAGAGTTATATATCAGTTTAGTTGTAGGTCCAAATTGTGACATGGAATCGTATGCGTTAAGGTCAACACTTGAGTATTTTGGGGCAAGAGTTACAATGCACTGGATAGGAAGGCCCAATGATCTTGTTGATGTTTTATCTGGTGAAGAACGTGATAATAAAGTTGATTATTTAATATTAAATTTTCATGGAGATGAAGGAAGATTTTGCATGCCTGAACTAGGTGAGGATATTTATGAACCTGGCGAGCCAAGAGGAGAATTTTTTGATGTTCAAGATGTTATGAAGCATTCGAGCTTGAAAAATATAAAAGTGATAGCTCCTGGATGTACATTAGGAACAACCTCGCTAGCAGCAGCATTTCTTGCATCTGGTTGTCATTCATATATTGGTCCAAATGATTATATAGACGGTAATTCTAATTTAATATTTGTGGTGCGATTTTTCTACGAATTGATCAATAATAACAAAAGTCAACAAGAAGCGTTTGAAATCGCAAAGAGTATAGATCAAGAAACCTCAATGTATCAAATTTATTTATCTTAAGTAATTTTCAATTAGAAGCAGACACCAAAACCAATTATTCAGGATTGCTATTCTAGAGTCTTTACTCTTGTAGAGAATGCAAACACTATCGGAGAGATCAATGTAGATTAAGCGAGTTGTCTTTTTAGACTAAAGCCTAATCAAAAAACAAATGCCATGTAATAGTGATTATATGGCATTTATGATATAACACATCCGGTCGTAGAAGTATTTATTTTAATAAACAGACATGCAATTGTATAAAATATCTTCGTCGATAAAGACCCTAATTTATTTATGAAATTAGGGTTTTTTCACTGAGCTTCTGTTAGTTTATTTAATTTTAGAGATACTAAATTTCTTTTGAGAGAAACAATAAGCTAATGTAGCAGTTAACAAAGTCAACAGTAACGGACTTGAAGTAGTTCCAAACACTACTTCTTGACTAAAATTCTCCTCTGTTGCAGAGAAATGTGGAGTATAAAAAGCTGTTAGAAGCCACCCCGATAAAACTTGAAATACTGTATAGAGCAATAAAAAACTAATTATAAATACGAAGTATTTTTTCAAATTCCTCACCACTTTTTACAATATTTTGTAATTGGAGTATATCATATATTTTCTTGTTTCACTAACCTTGATTTGCCAAACTTTATAACTTTATTAGAGTAGGTTTTACTGGGATAAAATCAGTAACAATGATCAACTATTTCTTAAGGGTATAAAACCTATCATTTTTATGTACGCTTGGTCTGTGAGGAAGTCTAGAAAGCTTGATAAACCAATGATGGATAAAATCCTGTAGAGGAAAAAAATGTAGAACGAAATTTCTTGTTGAGGAACTTATTTGTCCAGGAGTTTTCTGCTTATAGGGTTATATGGACTGGAGAGGTGTAGAACATACATAAATTCCATTTATTGCGAATCCCATGTTTTTTTGTTAATATATCGTATTATACGATATATGAGAGGTGTAAATTATGGATGCTAGTCTCATTAATGAAGCATGGACCGATCTTTATTACTATTTGCATTACAAGCATGAGGAATCTCTAACCCATCAAAATATTAGATGTATGCAAGCTATTAAGAAAAATAAAGATGCAACGGTACAGTTTCTTTCGAAAGTATTAGATGTTACACATCATACAACGTCTGAGCATATTAAAAGGCTTATACAAAAAGGCTATGTAGAGAAGGAACGCTCTCTTCAAGACAGAAGGGTTGTCTACGTGAAACTTACGAAACTGGGAGAAGAAGTACTTAAGAAAAATACAGAGCTGGATGAGGAAAAACTAAAAATAATCTTAGATCGTTTTGATGCTGAAGAACAAGCACAGATTATAGAGACGTTTGTTTTATTAAGAAGGGAGGTTAAACATGTCTTTTCTTGTTAAGATTAGTGTCTCAGCCTGTGTCATTGGACTAGTTACTATTCTTGCTAAATATTCACCTAAATATGGGGGGATTGTAGCTGCCCTTCCTCTTGTTAGTTTATTAAGTCTTTTTTGGCTATATATACAGGGGGAGCAATCAAACAATTTAAGTCAGTTTTTATTCGGGGTACTTTATGGCCTGCCCAGTACAATAATCTTGGTTTTTATTGTGGCTGTTGCTCTAAAGTATTCCACTCCATTCTCGATCTCCATCATCCTCGGAATCAGCGGATGGGGTCTATGTTTATTCTTACAGAAGTTCTTACTATCAAATATGTACTCTTAAATTTCGGGCATCAAACGTTAGGGAAACTAAGGGGATATAGCGCATACTTCCTTTTGGTCGGTCATAAAAATTTGAATATCCTGATAATAATATAGACTTTTATGGTGAATTGTTCTTTATAAAGAAGGTGAAAGTAAAATGGCAATAGTACTTACATTAACAATTTTAATAGTGGGTCTTATACTTGCCTTTAAATTAAGTCAGGGAAAATCAACTAAAAAAATACATAGTATGGGGAACAACTACAATATTAATAATGGCCCCGCCCTTTTCATGGCCAGTATCTATCTTGTTTGGTATAAGTCAAGGAGATGGTTTTGCAGCAATCGGATTAATGATGTTATTGTTTCCACTTTTCTTCTTAATAGGACTTGTTACCCTTCTAATAGGGATTTTTAAAAAAAGCAGTACGAATAAATCTATTTAGCAGGCAAAGAAAGCTTTAGAGGCAATCTTCTAAAGCTTTTTTACTTTGTATAACAGAGCTTATGTTAATCAAAGGGGAGTTGGAATTCTTAAACGAAAACCTATACTCACTGTTATTATGTTAGCAGCCACGCCTCTTTCAATCATATCCCATATGATGAAATATCCTATCGAAAATAAGCGCGACGACATTCAAGAGCCTTCGGTAACGTAGAAAAATAAGCTTTTGGCCGGTCCAACTTTAAACTTAAATTGATACAAGTTGCACACTTGGAAGAATCAAATGCATATGTTGTTCTTTATAGAGTTGATTCGAATAATCATAAGGCCATTTTAGAAGAAAGGCCTCAATGGAAATCTTCAAATTATTCATAGTGTTACTACCACCAGTGGCTTAGTTTATGAAGGAATTTATATTACCTTCAAATACTAAGGCTTGATTTGTTTCTCCATCTCTTCTCCAACTTCTTAGTTAATCTCCCCTTTTTCTGTTTTGAACCATGCAGGGTTTAATAACTCAGAATATTTGTGATCCTTCGAAACGGCGTTTAGCCATTTTTTCCTATTATTCATTTTTCAGGTATCAAGCTTATAGATCAAACAACTAATGAAAATATATCTCTGTCTATGCCTGCATAGATAGAACAAAGAGACCAAAAATTTATTTTTCTAAATAGCAATCAGCATGTTGAATTGAGTTGGACGGCATTCAATTATAGATACTTATGAAATAAAACATAGGCTTGTTAATGAGAAGGTAGAAAAAGCAACAGATTACTTGACGTTGATAATCATTATCAATTACTATATTTAATAGATAATGAAAATCGTTATCAATTAGGGTGGCGGATAACTTATAAAACTTTTTCCCTTTTCTTTGTTAGTAAAGACTGCAAGTTATGTGGATTTTAGATAAAAGTATTAATATCCATCTCAATAAACAGAGGGCTATATTGAAGGGAAATTACAAATCTTGAAGTTCTTTGCTGATCAGGTCAATAAAGAACATGAACTAAGAAGTAAGAAGACGAATCTGTATGGGGAGGGCAAGGTCGTGATTGAAATCATAATTTGTGAATGGTGTGGTTTTATAGACGACAAGGAAATGGTTGATCAATGTGACAATGATAGTTGGTGTCCCTGTTGTGGCATGTGTGAGTAGATGTCGTCTAAAGTTTATCATTTGAACTATGCAGGATAGACACTGAGGGTTTGTTTGAAATGTTTATAAGGAAAGGGAGAGATTTATTTAACAGGACAAACAGCAGCCGTTTTTGATTCATGCGATTCAGCTTATCACATATGATGCAGCCGTAGATATCATAAGGGAAAGCTTAGAGAAAGGGATAGAGGTGTATCCCCAGGGATTAGAAGTTGAATTAAGATCACAAAAATAAGAAGAAGCCTGACGAACGTTTGGGCAGAAGCTCGTTCCATTCTTAAGAACGATAGTTGTTTAAAGAAAGGAGAAGATCGACTAAATGAAAAGCAGGTATCCACTAGTCTCTTTGAAAACTATGGCCAATTATCACTTAGAGTCGTTTATAAGGTGTCCTTATACATATTATTATCAACATGTTTTGTTATTAAATCCCCTCGACGTAAAATGGAGACAAGTTATTCAATCTATAATTAATCAGGTGGTTCAAAACTTTTATCAACTTCCACTAGATGCACAAAACAAGTTAAATATATTGAAATTGATCCATAGATATTGGAAAAACGTGAGTCCACAGCTATTTGAATCGAAGGTACATTACTATATGGTTTTAACAAAGACGACAGATCATTTGCTTCAATTTTTATCTGCAAAGAAAAAGCAGAAGCCGCCGTTATGGGTGAATACCAATATTGAGGAATTGGAAGCTCATCTTTCATTAACTATTGAATTAGAAGAGCGGGCAACTCACTCTTTTACTATAAAAAAATTTCTTCTGGAAGCGGATGAGGAAATAATTCAACTATACAATGACTTAACGATTGTATTTTCGAATAAAGCATTTGGCAAACTTCCTGAGAGAATAGAAATCAACACTCTATTGGAGGGAGAAAAATATACTTTTTCACCCACAGTGAATAATGCTGCTGAAGGAAACGTGGATGTAAAGAATATGAAAGATTTACTGCAATATTCAAATGACTATACAAAAACAAGTCCCTTAAGAGGATGCAGGAAATATTTTGTTACACATAAACGTAAAGGCAGCCCAAATAGCCTGAAAGTGGCTAATAGACCAAATGTAGATTATTAGCACAAATCGCAATTAGAAGTAAATTCCTTTTGATATGGGAAAGTAAGTTCGAAGTTTCGAAAACTATACTATTAATAGGAGGGAAGAGAATGTCTGAATATTTTATCGCAACAGAAACGTTTGAGCATCAAATTGACTGTTTTTGTCCGGAAGGGGATCATGCAGATGTTTTAAAAATCAATAAAGGAGATGTAATTGAAGTCACGAATGAACATAAATTTACGATGATTAACGGATGGTACCTTCTGGTTAAGATCAATGATCAATATGTTTTCTATATGGCCCTCGCAGATTTAGAGCAATATTGTATAAAAGAACGCATTTTATCTATATTGGAAATAAACTTAAAGATGAACTTTTGGCGATTTAAAATAAATGAAGCACTTGATACAGGGGATGAAGCCTCTTTCCTCAGTTATACAAATAGATTACTTGAATCAAGTGAGCTTCAAATAAAACTGGAGAACTATTTAAACACAGAAGCAGTAAACCATACCATATAAAGGCATTAATATGTGGGGAGAACTGAGTCACTTGGACAAAATCTCAAGACACCAACTAGAGAAATAAGCTTAAATAATGCTACATGGCATGCCAAGAACAAAAATTCGATCATCAACATAAAAATTTTAAAGGAGATGATGAGGATGGGTGATATTTTAAATCAAGTGATCATTAATCGAAAAGAGCAGTTGATCCAGCAAATGTTAAAATGGGAATCCTACAAATCAACGGATGATCGTCAGTTGTACGAGTTAACACTGAGTGAATTAGAACATGAATATCAAAAGATGTATAAAGATCATTCGAACATTCGATGAAAACCTACTTTTGATAGGGCAGTTAACCTAAAGTGCTATGCAGAGCACTTTAGGAGGAAACGTGAATATCAAACCTCTAATAAGTAAGAAAGTACAGACCTATATATCACTTTGGGCGCTCAGAGGGCCATAGGGATGATAGCTTTGAAATTGAATATATAAGCGAACATTTCAGAAAAATAACAGGTCAAGTTTTGGGAGATATAGCTAATTCAGTATAATGGTTAGCACATTGTATTGAAAACGCCCCGGCTATCAAAGATAGCCGGGGCGTTTAATGTGGAGCATGGACATATTGCTGATTAATACAATTAATTTTTCACTCTATAATTACCCGATACAACTAACTGTGATTCAGTTAATGAAACACCCTCTATCACCTCAACTGATAGCATTTACAGCTTTTAGTGTCGTAGAAGAGTTCGCAGCGAAGAAGGGACTTCCAAACAATAAGATCATAGATAACAATATTACTAAAATTTTCAATGATTTTAACTAATTAATCCTGGTTTGGGTATTTTTAAAAGAATGTTATATCATAAATTTATGATAAGATATTAATTTTTTATTACCGCTACAAACAAGGGAGATACTGGATGAAAAGCGTTCTTTTAAACTCTATCATGTTTCTCGTTTTAGCCATATTATTATCGGCCTGTACTTCTAATAAAGAGTCCACCAGTGAAGGAGTTGAAGACTTTGACTCCCGGGGGAAATTTAAAAATAGGTATAGTAGGAGCACCTCCTAAAGTGAGAGAAGATAATGTAAAATTCATTTCTTTGTCATTAGGAGATGTAGAAGAGAAAAGTTTCAGGGACGTAGATGCTGTATTTATAAATAAAAATTATTTACCTGAAGCAGCAGAGGCTAAATATGCAAAAGTTTATCTAGAGTCCCTTGTTCCTTTTATTTTTATCAATTCGGAGAAGGTTTATTTAGCATTCATTGATGAAGAACTTTCTTACGAAGATGCTCATACTTCAAAAGCAGGTGATTATTTAATTGGGTACTTTAATCACAAATATTTTGGATTGAGTCTATACAACCACCAAAACACAAAGAAAACTATTTAGGATTGTTATTCTAGAGTGTTTTCTATTATAGAAAATGCAAAAAATACTGGGGAAATTAATTTATAGTAAGTAGAAAAATCGTAATGCTAAGATGGGGAGCAATTTTTCAATTCGACTTTACATTGACATTTAGGATTGGCTGAGACTATAAGACGGGAGAATGAAGTTAGACAATTTTATTCAGTTTTTATACAGTTACAGAGTCTATTTAGGAGCCCGAAATATTGCTGGTAGCAGCTCCCTGCTTGCAACATTAGGTGAACTAGAAATAAATAGAACATACAAGTGCGAAGGAGAAAAAACAAAAACTCGAACTATAGACCTCATGTTTGAGTGTCCATAGTTCGAGTAGTCCAATGGAGTGGATATTTTTTTAATTTAGTTTATTCGTCTTTTTGTTCTGTTTGCCACCATAATGAATCTTTTGGATTTTCGACAGCTTCTTTATATTCAGCCTTAGAAGCAACGGTTGGGTAGGAACCCTTGAGAGATTTCCCTGAAGTACTATTGAACAAGAATAGTATCACTAAAAATCCGATAATACTCACGGCTGTTAGATAGAAACCAGGTGCTAAGTTATTGCCTGTTTGGTGAACGAGCCATGTGGAAAACAATGGGGTAGTTCCACCAAATATTGAAACAGAAACATTAAAGGTCACAGATAATGTACGATATCGAATATCAGTATAGAACATCGCTGGTAACGATCCTGGCATGGTGCCTTCATAAGTTGAAAGTAAAACACCTAGAATGAGAATACCTAACGAAACAAATATTAAACCATTCAAGTTTATTAAATAAAAAGCAACGGTAGACAATAAGGTCAACCCGCCTAAACCAATTAAGAACACCGTTTTGTTTCCGATTTTATCACTGAGTTTTCCAAACATGAAAGCAAGCGGCACCATAATAATCATGACAGCCGTAATTAATACAGTTCCTATCGTACTGGATAATCCAATAATTTCATTCAAATAAGAGGGCATGTATGATAATAGCATGTAGTTTGTAATGTTAAAGAAGGCGACAGCTACAAAACATACAACAACATCCTTTTTGTGGTTTTTTAAAATAGATAGGAAGCTTTCCTCTTGGACTGTATCATCAGAAAGTTCATTTTCAAAAATCGGTGTTTCTTCTAAGCTCCTTCTTAAGTACAGCCCGATAAGACCTAAAGGTAAACCGAGTAGAAATGGTATTCTCCAACCCCATGAGGCCATCTGTTGATCAGATAGGGTGATAAAGAGTGCACTGGCAAGTAGTGAAGCTAATATGTAACCAGTGAGCGTGCCAATTTCTAATCCACTCCCAAGCATATTGCGTTTATTATCTGGAGAGGATTCTGCAATATAGACCATGGCACCGGCGTATTCCCCGCCAGTTGAAAAACCCTGAATAATTCTAGCTACTAATAAGAGTATAGGCGCCCATATACCTATTTGATCATATGTAGGCAATAAACCGATGAGCAATGTGGAAAAAGCCATTAAAATAATCGTGGTTGTTAAAACGACTTTTCTTCCTGATTTATCTCCGATTTTACCAAATATAATACCGCCTAATGGGCGCATTAAGAAGGCGATCGCAAATGTTGCAAAGGTGAATACTAATTTCAGCTGGTCATTTTCAACAGCAGTGAAAAAGTTCTGGCTAATGATAACCGCTAAATAGGAATATAAGCCAAAATCAAACCATTCCATCGCATTTCCTACCCCTGTAGCAAACACGCTTTTCTTAGTTCGCTGAATATCTACGACGTTGATTTTCTTCTTGTTAAATTTCATTTTGTTGTGTCAACTCCATGGTATACAGTTATATGGGAATGAGAAATAAACTCAAACTAAGGGGGAAACAAGCCTTGAGCGTTTTCTCCAAAGATATCCCAAATAAAATTTTGTTTTTTTATAAAATAACTTGTTCTAGATTAGGCAAATACGATGCCCTGGCATGAAGCTTTGTTGAAAGAAATAAATTCTTTGACGTTAGTTATTTTGATACAAAAACAGAAAAATATTCATTTTTCGCTTATAATAGTCCCCCGTGGGTATACAAAAAAATTAACATCCTCGCATATTCTTATTCACCTCTCTTTGCTTTCGCATCTCTGTCTGAAGTTGTATCAAAGTTTCTCCTTGTTTTGTATGGCTTCTGCTAAATGTATGTCACCTGCTTTCCTTCATCTTTTACAGTTATGTTTATAGACATTTCTAGGCCGGATAAAACATTATCTACCTTTCCAACATCGTGCCCTCTGAATCAAGCACCTCATTTTTTAAATCGTCTCTATTGTGAATTTATCTGCAATAAGGAAGGGTTGTTTTTTTATGAGAGGATGATGCGAATGCTTGCTCATCTACCTTCTGATCACCCGTTGGGATATCTCTGTTTTACTTATGGTTAGCCAATTTCTCAATTACTCACATCTTAAGGAAGTTCATTATACTTATGGATGTACAACGCCAAAAAGATTACAAGAGGGGATAAATGGATGGTGTTTTTCGCCCTTTATATAGCAAAATTTCAATAGGAAATGGAGGTGTGAAGGGGGGAGGCGCTATCAGGACTCGTACTATAAGGAAAGCTTTCGGCTATCGTTTTTACCAGCGAATGAAGGGCGCGGCGGCATTGCAGCAAATCTCCAGCTATTCATCCCCATCAATTATACTGAGATATATTGGCATGAATGATGAAATGGTAGATAGAGTCCTAGAAGGTTTCAACGGATCAAATCCAAAGCTTAGTAAGGCTTGAAAACAAAGTTTGATCACTTTAAAAAGCGGATTAAAAACCCTGTGTTGAGATGCAGGGTTTTTTCTTGTTCAGCAACCGAATCAAATGATGGAGCAACGTCTTTAAAGAAAATCGGATTTCTTGATTCAAGTTTAGGGGAGATGATGAGATGTTGTAAGCAAAGTAATAGTCGAAAGAATTAAAGAGAAAATAGTTTTACAAAGGCACGTTTCTCAAAATCCGTGGAATTTTCAAAAAAGCTTCTCCTCTACTAGGAAAGTGTTTTTTGTTATTCATAAAAATAGTCTAACCTGCTTAGACCTAGTGAGAGTAAAGATGCCCAAATGTATAGTATGAATAAAAATTAATTGACACAACATGCTACTTTGTAATACTATATAGTGGTACTAAGTGATAAAGAGTAGTTAGCAAGGAGGAAATATGAAAGACTTAACGGAAATGCTCAAGGGAGTTCTTGAAGGTGTGGTGCTTCAAAAGATTCAAACAGGAGAAACCTATGGTTATGAAATTGCTAAGTACCTAAATAAGTTGGGTTTCGACGATATTGTGGAAGGAACGGTCTATACCATTCTTGTTCGAATAGAGAAAAAAGGGCTTGTGGAGATTGAGAAGAAAAAGTCTGAACTTGGGCCAGCGAGAAAATTTTACACACTAAATGCGAAAGGCGAACAAGAATTAAAGGATTTTTGGAAGCGTTGGACATTCTTAGAAGAAAAAATGAATGAAATAAAGGAGCAAAGAAATGTTTAAAAAAATGATTCAAGAAAAACGCGAATATCGAGCCTATAGAAAAAGAGTGAATGAATTACCTGAGGAATACAGAACGGCAATGACAGCCATTGAGAAGTATATGTGGAATTTTGCTAAGGGATCAGGCATGCTGGCGTTGTTACAAAATGTTTTAGAGATGTTCGAAAGTAGTGCCAGTGACGGATTAAACGTAAGAGATATAGTCGGGAACGATGCAGCAGAATTTGCCGACTCCTTACTAGCAGAGTTTCCAGAAGAAACATGGATTGACAAAATGAGAAAAGAATTAAGAGATTCCATTAAATAAAGGAGAGAGCCATGAATACAACTGTCCTTGAAATCCAAAATGTAAAAAAGAGCTTTAAAGGGAATGAAGTTTTAAGCGATGTCAATATCACTGTGAAAGCAGGCTCCGTTTATGCTTTATTAGGAGCGAATGGGGCTGGGAAAAGTACCTTATTAAAAATTGTTACGGGGTTACTTAATAGCGATGGTGGAAAGGTAACCATTCAGGATATTAATATTGCTGACAATCCTGTGGCAGCACAAAATCTTTTTAGTTTTAGTTCTCAGAATTCTACCGTTGACGGCATGCTGACTGGATATGAAAACCTTCATTTGATTGCAAAATTGCGACATGAACGCAATCCGAGAAAAGTTGCCGAAAGTTTGTTAGAAAAGTTTGATCTGACTGAAGCCAAAGACAAAGCTGTTTCAAATTACTCAGGAGGAATGCGACGGCGTCTTGACTTAGCTATGAGTTTAGTTGGGAATCCAGAAATCGTTTTTCTAGATGAGCCCACCACTGGATTGGACCCTAAAAGCAGGCAGGATCTTTGGGAGATGATTAAAGAAATGAAGTCGCAAGGGAAAACAATCTTTTTAACGACTCAGTATTTAGAGGAGGCAGATTACTTAGCTGATCAGATAGGCTTCTTATGTGAAGGAAAAATTGTTGCCAGTGGAACTCCTGATAAAATGAAACGTATTGCTGGAGCGGATAAATTACTTCTTGTATTTAATTGTAATGAAGACACCGAAATAGCTTTAAAACTCTTAGAACCATATTCCCCTCAAAAAAAAGACCATTGTGAGATTTCTATTGATTTAACAGAAGATATCACAACAACTTTAAACGTAATGAATGCTCTAACAACCGAAAATATTGAGCTCAAGACCTTCAAAATGATTACCCCAACCCTTGATGATGTATTTATGACACTTACGAGAGGAGGAAAATAATGAAGATAAGTCAAAAAGTGAGTGATACATTAGCACTTGCCAATAGAATTATTAAGCATAATTTGCGAAGTATCGATACGCTTATTACTGTTATTGCTATGCCGGTTATGATGCTATTAGGTATGGTTTATATATTTGGAGGAGCCATTCAAATTCCAGGAGTGTCTCAAGAGGATTATATAAATTATGTACTTCCAGGAATCTTATTAATGACAATTGCCACTGGTTCAGCTTATACCTCATTGCGGATAAACTTAGACAAAACTTCAGGGATGTTTGACAGATTTAAGTCAATGCCTATATCAAAATCATCTGTATTGGGCGGTCATGTTTTAGCATCCGTTGTCTTTATGTTAGTTTCTATCGTTGCCGTTTTGCTAGTAGGATTTCTAGCCGGATTTAGAAGTAACGCCACATTTTTTGAATGGTTTCTTGTGGTGGTCATGATTATTTTATTTTCTCTTGCATTAACTTGGCTTTCAGTACCATTTGCGTTAGCTGCTGGAAGTATTGAAGGGGCTGGTTCCTTCTCTTATATTCTATTGATGATGCTTTTTGTTAGTTCCGCATTTGTTCCTATCGATGGAATGCCTAAGGTAGTTGGCCTCTTCGCAGAAAATCAACCGATGACACCGATTATTCAAACAATCAGAAATCTGTTAAATTCACAAGTTGCTGGAAATGATTTGTGGGTGTCTATGGGGTGGATGGTGCTAATTATCATGATTTCATATATATTTGGAATGAAAGCCTATAGGAGAGTATAAGCGCCTAATAGTAAGGATGTAAATATACTCGTAGTTCATCCGAAGAGGATGCCAATCCTTTTTGGTTAATTATAAAAAACATCGGATCAAATGGTTAATGTAGCAAGACTTTGTTGTAGGATTAGCAGGTAAGTTAGTTTGACCATCCGAATTATAAAGATGACAAATCAATAAAACCAAATGGTGATTATATTATATCTATAACGGAGCATCCCAAAGAGTGATCAAATTCTTTGGGATGTTCTTATTAAATTAGATGAGAAATAGAGGTCTTTAACTATCCTGGACTTAAATGGTAACATAATCATGAAAATGGAATAGGAGGATCATCAAAAAAGAAAAATCAAGAATAGCTATGCTATGTTCGCCTAATTTAGGGAGTAGATAGAACCCTGAGGCTATTTCTATCTTAAATAGAAATGTATTGCTGGTTTCAAAAACTCAATCCATTCTTTTTGTGGTAAAATTTAACTTTAGAGGTGGAAATATGAGGAATCATTTTAATGTTTTATCTATTGGTTTGTTTTGATTATGACATTTAATGCCTATTTTATCTTCAAAGATGGTTTAAGTCCTATATTTCTTCCGTTACTTGTTGTTATTTCGATCATGGGCATTGTGCTTGCATGGTATGGAGGGAAAAGTTCGCTGAGAACGATTGCTTTGGCTGTCAATCTGACTTTCCTCTTGGTTTTTATTGTTTTACCAATATTGATACGTACTTTTATTTGGAATAGACCATAGAAGGGAAAATGAAGTTAGACAATTTTATTTAGTTTCTTTATATAGTTACAGAGTCTATTTGGGAGCCCAAAATACTGCTAAATCAATAATATATAAAATCTTACATAAAGAAAAAGCCAGGCAAAGAAAACACTGATACTTTCTATTATTAGATACTTGCATCATCTCAGTCTCTGCTTTTATTTCAATGGATAATAAATATTGATTAGATTATTTTGATTCCTACATCAGGTATTATATTAATTGAAGGAGGCAGTTATGGTGAATGGAGCGATTGTTCATTTGATTATTCTAATTCCCTTTTTGATTTTTGCTATCTTTTTATCAAAAGGCAAAGGAGCAGCTTTAATTGCGGGTTACAACACAATGCCAGAGAGTAAAAAAAGCTCAATACGATGAAGCAGCTATGTGCAAGTTTATGGGGAAAGTGATGTATGGTATTTGCTTTAGTCTATTATTGTGGGCAGTAAGTGAAATCCTAAAAAGTCAAACACTGTTTCTCATTGGTCTTGTTTTATTTTCAGGTCTTATTATTTTTGCAGTAGTGTATTCAAATACAGGAAACAGATTTTTAAAAAAAGGTGATGAACGTGCCAAGTAACAAGGGATTTCTAGACAGGAGTGTTTAAAAGGACAGGTTGAAACGCTGGCTGTTTTATCGAATGAGTGACAGACGAGGAAGAAAATAAAAAAGAAAAATGTGATGAGAAATTTTGAGGCAACGCACAAGTGCTTATAAATAATAAGGTTGTTTAAGAACGGTGGCAATATCATAAGGATCCCTGCTTTTTAGATTGGAAGGAAACTATACCGTAAAGCTTAAAGGACCATATTGGTAGTGGCGCTAGTTGATTTTTTAGTTAGCGTATCAAGGGATTGCCATGTTGGGATTAATGCTATCCAGT
>NZ_JBIQDP010000036.1:0-35225 GCF_045370945.1 Pseudobacillus sp. 179-B 2D1 NHS | reverse complement strand
TCAAGCCATTGAGGATCAAGTTAGAAGAACAGCTTAAGACTTAACTTTTTTGTGTCCAAATTATTGACTCAAATCCAAAAATATATAATAAAAAGGAGAAAAAATGTCTGTTAACGAAAAATTATTTAAAATTGTTAATAATAAAGCTTTTATGGCAATTTTCTTTGGGTGGCTAATGACAGGGTTTTCGCAATTATATAACCGTCAATATTTTAAAGCTTTACTTTTTTTAATTCCTAATTTTATCAACAACCAATTGGGTCATTTAAATGAAGCAATTCTATACTCCTTTTACGGTGAGATTGATAAATCTCAAGCTTTGTTGGATTTTCAATGGATTTTATACTACCCAGCTTTTTTTACTGCTTCTCATTGTGATGGGTATAGGGAAGGGTATAAGAAGCAATATCTAAGTTCAATGCCTACTTCTCATTACCTTCCATTTATTTTATCTGGGATGTGTTCAACAGTCGGGATTATTATAGGGGCTAAACATGTCCCAGGACCAATATTTTTAGGTTTATGCGGATATTTTTTAGGTGGAATATTAGGAATAATTTTAATAAAAAAGTCAAATGATTATTAAGTGGGTTCCTGCCGACAAAATGCAGATTTCCTTCTTCAACTAAAAGCACTTATCACAGTAGCTTCCAATGGAAGAAGGAATAATTCCCCAAAACTTGCGGGAGTTTAATAAAAGATTTCTTATAAATCAAAATACGATTGATTAGATGACTGGATAATACTGCTCATACCGTGGATTACAATAATATGGTGGTCTAGGTCCAATTTTAGGCATTTGCCAAGGATGAGAGTTGAAATCGTATAACATTTCAATCTTTTCATTAGAGTGATCCACCAACAAAAACCTTACTTCTGGATTATAATAATGCAAAGTGATAACCTCCCTAGAGTTTTCTTTTTCCTTCACCTTATTCAACTTTTCAAAGTATTGAGCCCGTACTAACGATAGTGTTTAGCAAATTAACTTGACCATGCACTTTATTAGCCCATACAACATAAAGTAACCGAAGAATGGTTATTTCGAGGAGGAGCACTATGTCACAAGATCATCAAAAATATCAACAAAACACAAATGAGCAAGGTTATCCAATGTATCCAAACTACGGGAAAATAACACGATATGAAGACATTCCAATTACTGTGCCAGAACAACGTCAGCTTCGCCAGCCTGGTGTAGAAAAGCTGATGGTTCCAAGGCCTATTATTGAAAATCCCAATTATAAGGGAAGCGGAAAACTGGTAGGAAAGGTCGCACTTATCACAGGCGGTGACAGTGGAATTGGTGCAGCAATCGCCATCGCGTTTGCTAAAGAAGGAGCTGATGTTGCCATTTCTTATTTAGACGAACACGAGGATGCGAACCGAACAAAAAGGAGAATTGAAGAGGTTGGACAACGTTGTTTGTTATTGTCAGGTGACTTGCGAGACAAACAACAGTGTATCGCCATTGTGGAACAAACAGTAAATACGTTCGGGCGTCTCGATATCCTCTGTAACCATGTTGGTATCCAGTTTCAACAATTAAGCCTGCTAGATATTACCGATGAGCAATTTGATGATACCTTTAAGGTAAATATCTACTCACACTTCTACACAACTCGAGCAGCACTTCCGTATCTAAAAGCAGGTAGTTCAATAATAAATACAGCTTCTGTTGTGGCGTATATTGGGAATAAACAATTGATTGATTATACAGCGACTAAAGCGGCTATTGTTGGTTTCACCCGTGCTTTAGCAAACAACCTTATAGATAAAGGCATACGGGTAAACGCGGTTGCTCCTGGAAGGATATGGACACCTCTCATACCAGCAAGTTTCTCTGCGGACCAGGTTACACTTGTTGAAAATCCAATGCAACGTCAAGGTCAGCCCTTTGAACTTGCCCCTACGTATGTTTATCTTGCTTCCGACGATTCGCGTTTCGTGACAGGTCAAACAGTTCATGTTAACGGAGGGGAATGGACGTCATCCTAATTAAAGGTGTCTGTCCAACTGTTAAAATTAAGCTATTGAAGGAGGAAAAAAATGCATTCAATTTAATTAGTTCTGGATGCAAAAGCTGAACTTAGTAAGGGGCCGAGTTGGGATTCACGCGGAAAAGTGCTGTACTGGGTAGAGTGTACAAGGCAAAAGTTGCATGTATATAGTCCATCGAAGAATAAACATACGATCTTTGACAGCGGACAGTATATTGGCTCAGTTGTTCCGAGAAAATCGGATGGCGTTGTGATCACATTAAAACATGGGTTTTATGTTTATGAATTCGAAACAGGGAATATGACATTTATCGGGGCTGTCGAGTTGCATAAGCCAAGCAAACGATTTAATGACGGAAAATGCGACGCGGCTGGACGTTTCTGAGCGGGTACTACGAGTCATGACTCGACTCTGAATGTCGGAGCTCTTTAGTGCCTGGAGACTGATTGGAGAATCAAAAAGGTGTTAGACAATGTCACTATTTCGAATGGTATCACTTGGAGTCCTGACAATTCAACGATGTACTATATCAATTCACCGACAAAGAAGGAATGCTTTGGGTTGCGATATGGAACGGTAGTGCTGTAACAAGGTGGAATCCAAAAACAGGTAAGCTTCTTGAAATTGTTAATGTTCCTGCAACTCACACAACCTCTTACGTATTTGGCGGTGATGATTTGCATGAACTCTATATTCCCTCTGCTCGGATCGGTTTGAAAGAAAGGATATTGGCGAAGGAATCTTATACTGGCGGCTTATTTGTTGTCAATACCCAAAGTAAGAGGTCTTCCAACATATGCCTTTGGAGGGTAAGTAGGGTTTTTCATGCTATGTCCTCTTATCTATATTTATATTAAGGTTTTGTTTAAATACATGTAGTGTTCATTAAACCCTTAAGAAAACTTGATTACTGGATTTGAGTCAATAATTTGGACACAAAAAAGTTAAGTCTTAAGCTGTTCTTCTACTTGATCCTCAATGGCTTGAGGCGTTTGATAGTCAATGCTGCTGTGAATTCTCTTTCGGTTATACCAGCCTTCTATAAACTGAAATATGGCCAGCTTTGCAGCTAGATAGTCCGTGTATTGCGTATGATACACTTCTTCTTTCTTTAATATAGCGTGAAACGACTCTATACAGGCATTATCATAAGGACAGCCTTTCCGGCTGAAAGATTGCTTGATTCTTTGTTTTTGAACATGCCGAGTAAACTTACTGCTGGTATATTGTGAGCCAAGATCGGTATGAAGAATTAAGCCCTTTCGGGGCTTTTGGGAAAAACAGGCATTTTGAAGTGCTTCGATTACCAATTCTGATGTCATAGAACGAGAAAAAGAATAGCCAACGATTTTTTTCGAATGCAGATCCAATACAGAGGCCAAATAGCACCAGCCATCTCTTGCCGTAGGGATATAGGTAATATCCGCCACCCATTTTTCATTGATTGTGCAGGTAGAGAAGTCTCGCTTTAAAAGGTTGTCCAGCTGCACGACCTTTTCCTTTGAGGGATAGGAACGATACTTCTTCTTGGTAATCGAACGGATGTCGGCCTTTTTCATTAGGCGCTGGACGCGCTTTAGGCTTAGGAAAAACCCTCTGTTTAATAAGGTTTTATGAATTTTTGGAGCGCCATAACGAGCCTTACTTTCCAGGTGAATCCGTCGGATTTCCTTCGTGAGTTCCCGGTTTTCTATCGCACGCTTTGAAGTTGTTTTTTCAAGGGAATCATAGTAGCTACTTCTTGGCACGGCCAGTACTTCGCACATTTTCTGGATAGGGTATTGATCTTTGTGTTCCTCGATAAAATCATTAAGCTCTGCTTCGGTTACTTTTTCGCGAATATGGCCATAGCCTTTTTTAAGATTTCTACTTCCTGTTTTAACCGAAGGTTTTCTTTCTGAATATCCGCTAACTCTTTCGGTGTCAGGGCCTCTTTCTCCGAACTGATGGGGGTAAAATCTTTCAACCATTTATAAATCGTTACTTCTGATACGCCATATTCGCTGCTTAACTCTTTAACTGAGCTACCGGAATGATATAAATCCACAATTGTTTTCTTAAAGTCATCATTATATTTTTTACCTGCAGGCTTACGTTCCAATTCGGACATATCCTCTCAAAATAATTGTAAGGACTTAATTAAACTGTGTCCATGAAACTATACTAACTCCATACTTTGTCTTTATCTCTCTTTGCTAGTCTCTTCATCCTTTGATATATATGGCCTAAATATGACAGCCAATACAATTGTTGATATGAGTAATTAAGCGTATTTATCGTGTACCCGCCTACCTGTATATACTTCTTTTGTATAGATAAAGCAAATAACAAAGTACATTCCAGATAAGATTAATAGGTCGTTTTGCAATTCTAAGACATTTCTAACTATGTCCATACTCCCTCTTTTGAAACCAAGGAATTTCCATTTTAGGTAGATGTCCTAATGAAATCCCTGTATTTTCGTTTATTGATTTGTAAAGGGATAAAATAAGTCTCTTAAAATCAATCACATAATGAGAATGATGTAATTCTCCGTGGAAAGTATGTAATATGGACAAATTGAGTTATGATAAAGGTTTGTAGTAAATTTAAGTATAAAAAAAGAAAGGTCGCTCTCGACTTACATTATCTGCTAACTGGTTCAAATTAATACCTATGGAATCTCCCTATAATAAGAGCAATGGAGTTTGTCGTGCATTAAATTTATTTTTTAATCTGAATACATTCAAGTAAATTGATAAAGAGGTGTAATCATGGATTCAAAGTCATCCTATTTCGGATCAGAAATAAAGTGTGAAGAAGTCCACAACACATTTCCACCCCAGCAGCAGGCTAGACAACCAGGGTTGGAATATTTAATGATTCCTCGGCCTATTTATGATAACCCCCACTATATTGGAACGGGAAAAATGAACAACCAGGTTGCAATAATCAGTGGAGGTGACAGTGGAATTGGTAGAGCTGTAGCAGTAGCTTTTGCGAAAGAAGGAGCAGATCTAGTCCTTGCCTATTTTGATGAACATGAAGATGCTACAGAAACTAAGCAAGCAATTGAGCATTTAGGACAGCGTTGTCTCTTAATTCCAGGAGATTTGCGCAACAAAAATCATTGTAAGTATGTGATCTCTTGTGCCCTTGAAACATTTGGCAAAATAGATGTTCTTGTCAATAATTTAGCGGTTCAATTTATCCAAAATCGATTTTTAGATATTAGCGATGAACAGTGGCATACGACGTTTAACACTAATATACATCCGTTTTTTTACATGACGAAGGCTGCACTTCCTCATATAACTGAAGGAAGCAGCATTATTAATACAACGTCGATTAATGCTTATATTGGTCGGAAGGATTTGATAGATTATACAACTACGAAAGGGGCAATCGTCAGCTTTACACGAGCCCTTGCCAATAACATCATAGACCAAGGAATTAGGGTGAATGCTGTTGCCCCAGGCCCAATCTGGACACCACTTATTCCTGCTACTTTTACACCTGATATGGTTAAAACATTTGGAAGTGACGTACCAATGAAACGTGCAGGTCAGCCATACGAACTAGCTCCTGTATATGTGTTGCTTGCTTCAAGCGATGGCTCTTATATAACGGGACAGACAATTCATATTAACGGTGGTGGCTTTGTTGGTTCATAATTGGTAAAAGGACGTTAACGCAGTGAGGCAATTCGTTATGGGATGATAATCTGTTTTCGGAGGAGGGCTTTTTATATTGCTGTAACGGTGATTGAACTTATTAAGCAGATGATACCAGCCCCCTCTTTGTTGATCAACAAAATATGCCCAGCAATAGGCAAATAGATCATTGTACAGATATAGTTCATTGCGATCATATACTGCAAACAGGGATGATGCTCCTAATGCTTCTGCCATGACCCAGTAGTATTTATCAGAATCGATGATGCTGCCCCCAGGAGCCATGCTAAAATAAATCCCTCCATTTTTTCGATCTAACCCCAAGCGAATAGCGCTTTGAAATAAGGATTTAGCCATCAATCCACGCCAATTGCTGAGCTCGAGTCGTTCAATAAGCAGCAATAGTTTGCTCCATTCAATTGAATGACCAAAAATAAAGCCATAAGGACGAAGCTCACTTTTCGTAATTCCATAATTGTACGTCCAATCGATTGTCCAGTCTTCATGATAGTGCTCCCAAATTAGACCTCCTGATTGAGGAAGAAGACGAAACATTATCGACTCAGCAATGCGTTTCGCTCTCTCAAGATAATACTTTTTCCCAGTTGCTTCATATGCTGTAATCATCGCTTCGCATAGATGCATGTTGGCATTCTGTCCACGATAAGGAGATATTTCGGACCAGTCGGCTGAGATTTCATCAAGATAAAGCCCCTCTTTTTCCCTCCAAAAATAGCGTTCTAATACATCGAATGTATCGGCTATAATGGGAACAGCGGATGATATTCCTGCTTTAGATGCCATAGCCGCGGCTAACAAAACAAAGGCATGACCATATGCTTTTTTAGTTGAATTAGTTACAGATTGGCCCTTCAATTCCCAATAGTATCCACCATGCAAGTGGTCGCGTTGATGATTCTGTAAAAATGAAATACCGTGCTCTGCTAGTTGTCTATACTCTTGAGTAGGTCTCAACAGCGATGCCACACTAAAAATAAACACAAATCTCGCTTGACCCACAAGCTGTTTAGTTTCATAATCACAGATTGTTCCGTCATCAAGAAAGCAGTTGATATATCCACCGAAAACTTTGTCTACACATCGAGGTGCATAAAAGTTCACAGTATCAAGGATATGCTGTTTTAAAAAATATGCTGATGCAAAATTCGGCAATTTTCGTTCCATCTTAGATCCCTCCTTATTTAAGATACTTTATGATGTGCCCCAAAAAATAATCATAAGAATAGAGAGACAGATAGAAATTTTCATAAATTGAAACTTGAGATGATTGTTTTACCCTTATTCCATTAAGTCGAAGGTTCGCTGAATAACGCGACTGTCATGTTAATACATACCACTACCCAAAACCAGTATTTTGTAACGAATATTCATTCATCTACTTGCCTTTGATTTTATTAAGATCTTAGGTTACCAAAAAGAAGTCCAAATACCTTTACAATAAAGACACCTCCAGTAAAATTAAATTATACATGTATATTGGAGGTTACATAGGATTATCGGAATATGCATGTGTCTCTACTGTTGACCAAAACTTAGATCGGTAAATTATTATACTTACTGAATATGGTCGTAAAAAAATAGTAAAGAAAAAGTTTATAGGTACTATTAAAGATCGAAAAGGAATTCATCAACTGTTTGATGTAATCAGGCGAGGCGATACAGTTGTAGTGGAAAGCATATTTCGTTTAGAACGCAAAACATTGGATATACTCAATATTATTCAACAGTTAGAAGAGATAGGAGTACAATTCATATCTTTAAAGGAAAATATGAATACAAGAACCTCTAAAGGTAAAGCCATGTTCCAAATAAGGTGTGTGATTGCTGAATTAGAAAGAGACCTTATTGCCGAAAGAGTAAAGGAGTGACTCGAAGCAAATAAAAGGCGTGGAAAAGAATTAGGTAGACCCAAGTTAGATAAAGTAAAGCTTACTGTTGTGCTACGGATGTATGATAGTAAAGAATATTCTATAAAGGAGATAGTCCCAGCAACTAGAATATCTCAAGGTTCTCTATATAGAGCGATCAACCGAAGAAAACTTGGGGGAAATAAAAAAATAAGAAGTATTTTTTATTTCCCCCAAGTTTTCTTCAGTTAATTGTATAAAAAAGCGCCGCCATTTTAATGGTTAATTCAGTGATTATCTTATACTGAGCCAGTTGAAACCGAAAAGTGAATTTTCTTTTTTGCACTTGCAGTAAGAGCATATATCTCTTCCAATGAAAATAACTTATATGGTCAAAGATTATTCCACATCCTTCTAATCAATAGGGTATTTTTCCTTTTTTATGATATAACCGCTAGAAATCGACAATTAAATAAGAAAGGTACTTTACATGAAATATACCGGCCGTATTAGTTTTGTGAGCATTTCTATCGCGTTCTCGTTTATACAAATTTTCTTTTTAGGAGAAGAACAATCGAGAGCTTTTGGCATTAGTAATTGCATGGTTTATCGGGTGGCGATATGACAAAATTGAGTTTTTATGCGAATCACGATTACCTGACGGAACTGCTCAATCGAAGACTTGCTTTAAAGATGTTCTTAAAACTAGAAGATAAATCAGCCCAGGCTCACTCTCTTTTAGCTGTTTTTATTGTTGGACGTCAATAATTTTAAAGAATTAAACGATCGGTTCGGTCATGAAACAGGAAATTATGCTTTTGTTAGATCATGCTCGAAAACCTGATGTTGTGGCCCGTTGGGATGGCGATGAATTTGTCATTATATCTCTTGGATTAACTCATGAGAAGGCAGAACACTTGATAGACAAGTTGGAAGAAGAAATACTTGAACAAATAAATCAGGCTAAGATTCCTTTGAAGATAGGTGTTTTCACTGGGTATGCCCTCTACCCAGAAGAAGGCCACTCGTTAGAGGAACTTATCCATGTGGCGGATCATAAAAAAACACGGGCAAAAGACGGTTTCCAAGGAGCAAGTGGCACCCCCGCATAGTCAAAAAAAGGCTGTAAATGTTCTCAAAATAAAAAGATAAAAAGGAGCGTTTTTAATGTTTCGGAACGGCGAAACTGTAAGATGGCAAGGGATTTTAATGCCTAAACACAAAAAGTGGTTGAGAAGTGAGTTCAAGAACAATCATACCTCCTCTCAATATCAACCTGTTAAAACACAAACCAAAGAAATGGGATAGCTTTTAATCAAAAGCTTGAAGGAAAAAGTTCATTGAAAGTAACTACTTGTAAAGACGGATACCTTGCATCGAAAACCGAAAAAGTCACGGAAATTGATCGTTATAGCAGGAAAATTACACTACAAGATGAATGGGGTTCATCTTATACATTAAATCTTTTTTATATTATAGTAAGCATGACATAGAAGCCTGTTTATTCCCAAAAGTACGCTCAAGCAATATGTAAACTTAATTGTAAACGAAAACCATCTATCCTCATCTTCCACAAAGCTTTTATACAATCAAGTTGTATATACTTGATATCCGAAATAAAACATCTGTGTAAACTTTACTAATTCTTAATATGCACCTTTTTCTGTAGGTCTGAAATATAGTTTGATCATGTTCATCCGGGTTTTTATGCCTTTTTAGTTTAACCATTATCCTCACTCTCCCTCATTTCACCTTAAAGAATATTCCATTCATAGTCCTTTTTGTAATAAATTGTAGTAATCAAGCGAAATAATGGACATGCTAGTTAGGTAACGTTTTTCCTACTGGGGAGGAGATGAGATACGTGTTTCAAAAAATAATCAAATGGATGTTAGTTATGCATTCCATTATTCTTATTTTGTATGTGGGGATTATAAGTTTACATATCGTGTTTTATCCAAATGTCCATCTGCCTGTGTCAGAGGCTTGGAAAAGTATGCTTCTTTGTTTTGCGAACGGTTTATTCTCCCAGTATATGGATGCATATTTGAATAACAACAAAAAAACTGCTAAACAAACAAGGAAGAAGCGGAAAATATTAGGCCTGAAGGGCTTAGGATACCCATAAAAATACTCAAGTATATTCTTCTTTTTATAGTTTTTCTTTGCTGGTTTTCTATTCTTTATTTTTCATTTCCAACAGAAGCCCTCCCCTAGATACTCCCTTTTTTTTGCAGTGATTTTTCCATACAGCGTTATTTTTTAAAATACTGCCGCAACCTTGCTTGAAGCATAGCATAAAATAGAATAGAAAGAACAAAAGCTCTTCCCTTTCATTCTTTTACTCCTGAATAAAATAATGAGTCCCTGTGTGGCAGAATAAATGTCAGTAAGCCGCACACAGGGACTATTTTCTTTTACGGATAAAAAACACCTGTCTGCCCAGACACCAGGCGGATTTTCTCAGTTGCTAATTATAAACTTTTAGAAAAGAGGGGATTCTATGCTTTTTTTAAGAGGGGAAAAATCAGTTATACAAACTGTTAATATAATGACGAAACACTTGCAGTGGAATATGAATCCCTTGCTGTCTACACTTACTTAGAAGAATATTTTCGCACAACAGGTGATGGACAGCTTACTGAAGAAGTTTACGAGCGGTCCACCCAGCTGGTTAAGGACGGTATTTTAAAAGAATCACACTTTTTCTATTATATCCTTTACGAAACTAAAAAAACGCAATAAAAACACAATCTAAGATAGAGTAACGGATCAGCTGAAAAGCTTCTGATGAGAAAAAAGAGAACCCTCGTGTTTTATTTTTTGAGGATACAGCGGAACTTTCGTTTATGTATTTGCTTTGTCCTCCATTCTCAAAGAAACGTACCTTACTATCCTCTGTCACTGTAACAACAGGGAAGTCTCCATCCATGAATAGGGTCTATCACCAAAGAACAAAGTCATCTAATGTTACCTTATTAAATATAATAGCCTTCCATCATTCAATTGATGGAAGGCTATCAAAGTTGTTTAAAATTAAAGAGAGCCGTTTAGAACCCCCTCGGCATATTTGCTTGAACCGCTCCTTGTCACTATTTGTATAGAAGCAGTTTTTTACTCTCTTTTAAAAGAGCATCAGACTTTTTGATCGGTGCAATATACGATTGGATAATTGAAATAATGTAGTGATCAAGTATAACCTAAAACATCTCTTCTGATTAGCAGATAAATGTCTATCAATAAAAGATACACAGTCCAATCACTAACAAAGCCGATCCGAGGTAAAGATAGTTTAAGATATGATTTTGATAATTAGTCATCATCGTCCTCATAATCTGAATCTGTCTCAAGATCTATTATTTGAAATTGATCATTAAGAGTAATTTCAGCCGTGAGGCCTTCTAATTTACCTATATACCCCTCTGTATCCATTCGAAAATTGGAGGCTTTTACAAAGGTTTCTTGAGTGCCGTTATAATCAATCGTTACATCTTTGTCTGTAACCTTAACAATCATGCCGAAAGCATCCACAGTATTCTCTGTTTCAATGTGGTAGGCTAACTCACCATTTGCATTGATATCTGCCAGTACACCTTTTTTTAGAGGTGAAAATAAATCCTCGACTTTTGTATTTTTATTGATGGTAAAGGTTTTTGCTCCTTGAAGGGGCACACTAATAGTGATTTTGTCTTCTGTTAATTCAATGACTTTCCCCTCAACTCCAATGAACGGTGAGTTTGAGCTACTAGAAGTTGTCGAATTCTGATTTAAAGTCGTACTATTAGAATTAATCGTTTTATGATCCGCTTCTGTTTGGTAATTTTGATACCCTCTTGTGTCGTCATTAAAGTTATCAAACAGCATCAGAGCCCCGATTCCAATCAATAGTGTTAATCCAACAAGTATGGTTATTTTCATCCCAGATTTCATCTATATCCCTCCACAAGTATTCTATATGGATAGTTTAGCAAGGAAATTTAAGATAACTATTGGATAATGATAAGAATTTCATTAGAAAATACTAGGTTTTTTCTTAAATAGCTAAATATCAGTCTTCAGTGTAACGGTTACTATTGTTCCTTTGTTTAATTCACTTTCAATAGAAATAGAACCATCACTTTGTTTTATGAGTGAATATGCAATTGCAAGACCTAATCCCCTACCTCCAGTGGCTCGTGTTCTAGATTTATCCACTCGGTAAAAGCGCTCAAATAATCTAGGAATATCATTTTTAGGAATACCAATTCCTTGATCAATAATTTGTATAATAGCCCTATCTTCATTTTGAAAAACTTTCACTGTAACTTCTTTCTGACTATATTTCAAAGCATTATCTAATAAAATAAATAAAATCTGTATAAATTTTTCCTTATTCGAAAGACCCGATATGGATTTAGAATCATTGATAACTCGAATGGGCCGATCAGTTGCAACTTCAAGACGCTTGGCTGTTTGTTTACATAGCTCTGTAATGTTAATAACTTCTTTCTCAAACGGTTGTTTATTGATTGCAGCCAGGTCAAGGAGTTGTTCCACCATATTCTTTATGCGTTTAGATTCATCCTGTATAGTTTCAATCCCTTCGTTGAGTAGATCCGGATTATCCTTGCCCCAGCGATTTAACATAGAGGCATAGTTTTCAATCACTGTTAATGGGGTTTTTAACTCATGAGACGCATCGCTAATAAATTGCTCCTGCTTTTGAAAGATTTCTTTTAAATAATCAATCATACGATTAAAATTATCTGCTAACTGAAATATTTCATCATGTTTCTTTTGAGGAAGTTGTATCTTCTCGAATCGCCCGTATTTTTGGATGTTATCCATAGTGGTTCCAATGACAGATACGGGTCTTAAAAATATTCTAGAAGTTATTTTTCCAAAGAAGACTGCCAAAACGATCAATAGCACTGATACACCAATTAGAATTGTTAGCAATATTTCAATATCTTCTAAATGATCATCCAAAACTCTCGAAAGTTCTATCGTTCCAATCCTTTGGTTATTTTTAAATATAGGTGCTGTAAAGACAACAATCATATCTCCATCCAGTCTAATCATATCAGTTTGATTAACGACTGAATGGTTAATAGGTAGATTAAATAAATCATCCTCCTCCCCAGTACGCATAATAACTTGATTTTCTTTATCTATAATTCGAACCATCCCATCATCCGGTAAAACTGACTGTAATAAAGGACGCATTGAGGGGGAAAACAAATCATTAGTGTTTAATTTTTCTAATAATCCTTCCCCTATTTCTTTAAGATTTTCCACCTCCCGATTTTCAGTCAACTTCACATAAGAAAAATAAATAATGGTGTTGGCAATCAATAGGATGAGAAGAGACCAACAAACTAAAAGTAAACTAAGCTTTGCTTTGATACTCATTTTTCTTTCCTTTGATCATAAAGCCCACTCCACGAACCGTATGAATAAGGGGATGTGAGAACCCATGATCTATTTTTTTTCGTAGATAACCCATGTATACGTCTACTACATTCGTTTCCCCTACATAATCAAATCCCCATACTGCGTTAAGTAGTTGATCTCTTGATAAAACTTGATTAGAATGATCCATCATAAATACCAGCAAATCAAACTCTCTTCTAGTCAATTCTACAGATAGATTTGCCCTAAATACAGATCTTGCAACGTCATCAACCTCTAAGTCATCGATGATTTTTAAGGAATTGGTCGAATTCAACTTCATTTTTAATTCCGAGACCCTAAGAGCTGATCTGACTCTTGCTAATAGTTCCTCCATCTCAAAGGGTTTTGTAATATAGTCATTTGCACCATGATCAAGCCCATTCACTTTATCGTATACAGAATTACGGGCTGTAACCAAGATAATGGGCGTTTTTTCATCCTCTAAGCGAACCCGTCGCAGGACCTCAAAACCGCTCATTTCAGGGAGCATAACATCCAGTAAAACGAGGTTCCATTCGCCTTCCTTTACGCGTTTTAAGGCTTCCTTTCCATTTTCCACGGCCTCAACTTCGTATCCCTCATGCTCTAGCTCTAGTGAAAGAATCCGGGCAATCTTCTTCTCATCCTCAACGATTAGGATTTTCTTTTTCATATCACTTTTCCTCCCTTTCCTCTATTAACAACTATGCAAAATGTTTATGACAAGTATTTAAGAAAATCTTAAGAGTTTTATAAGATTCTTTAATTGTTTTACTTTTATCATTACATCTTCACTTAGACTTTTCACCATTTGAGTGTCAGTGAATTCAACCAACCATTTATTGTCCGATACATTGTTATCACTTAATTTCTCGTAACCTGTACTCAAGATGGTATTCAAAAATTGCACCTTTATAACGATAAGGAGCTTTCAACAGGAAAAGCCCGAATTCTTAGCATTAAAGTTAAGAATTTGGGCAATTTGATGATCATCCTTTATTTATAAAAATCATTGAATTCACATGATTTCGATAGTATGTAATGTCTCCGAGACCCTAATAACGGATGAATTCGTCTTTCATTTTGAATTTTTCTTAGTAATCATCCATTCCTGCTTTAACTTTACCTCCGGCAACATGAAACACTTGAAATACAAAGATTCCTTTTCTTTGCCTATAATTTACTTGAAAATTACTTAGTTGATAAGCTTGTAAATGAATCTTGTGTTTATTCTATATTGGTACAGCGTTTATTTGAAGAAACTTGTGCTGCAGCTTGAGCAACGATAGCTATTGTATTATCGTTTTCTTGGGTATTCACAACCGTGTGCATTGCCTCCACTAGAGGACGCTAACTGTCCTTAACAATATATTTTGGACGTACTTTATTTAGTGAAAGCGCTAAAATAACCTCTCGGCACTTCTCACATTTACAAGAAAGATGCAAGCGGTCTAAATGCTCTGCAACTATTCCTTTGATGACACCTTCCATTACATTGTGCACAGCCATTTTTAATCCCTCATTTCTCTTTCATTATGAAGCGGCTAAAAAATATCAATGATTATTTAGAAGAACAAATTATTCTGCACTTTTAAGCTGTGAAGGGCCGCTCCTATGCCCATCAAATTGTCCAAGCAGCTGCCTGATTTCTGTGTCTAACTTTGTATGTTCACTTCAGTTTCGTACACTGTTCTTTCTATCTTGTTATAGAAAGAACAGATGTTTCATCCAATGTATAACGTTGCTAGATCATTTTTTCCAACTGAGATAACAAGGAAATAACATGATCAGAAGCTTCCTGAAGCTGTTCAAAGGCATGTTGAGCTTCAGGAAGATTTCCTTGTTCGTAGCTTTCTACAGCTTGCTTTGCATAATAATGTACAGCTTGGTGAGGCTCTTCGAGCTGTTGAAACGCGGATTGGTTTTTAATGTACGGAGGTAGCTCGCCGTAATACCATTGACCGAGCCTGCACGCTTCATAGGATGAGACCTGATTCGAATCAAGCGTTTCTATCTCAAGCAGCATATTATAAACCTTCCATTTCCAAAGAAGGTGATCTGTTTTGGCCACCTTAATAACATCTTTGGCATTTAGTCTAATATTTGTTTCAAAGAAGGTGCGGCGATACTTATCCATCTGTTTGCTTAGTTCAAAGATTACTTGAGCCGTTCTCTTGGCAATATCTTGAGATAAAGTACCAAGATCAAGCATCGCTGAATTTCGTTGGGCAATTTCCATAATCGCAGAAGTCTGCTCCTCCGTCATTGCCGCAATTTGTGAAGTCGATTGGTTGATTTTCTGCATGGTTGAGACGATTTTTTCTAATGCTTCATCCGCATACTGGGCTTCTTTAACACTTCGCTCAACCAGCTTTTCAGTGCTGCCCATTTGTTGTGTCACTTGATGAGAAACGCTTTGCAAAGATTCCATATTGACGGTAATCTGCATGGTTTGTTCTTTTGTATGTTCAGCTAACTTCCGAACCTCTTTCGCTACAACCGCAAAGCCTTTTCCATGTTCTCCGGCACGCGCTGCTTCAATACTCGCGTTTAGAGCAAGTAAATTCGTTTGATCTGTAATTTCTTGAATCACTTTTACTACACTTTGAATTTGCTCAATTTCCTCATTTAGTTGATTGACTTGTCTCGTCACATCACGGTAGACATGACCCACTTTTTGAATATCCTGTAAGGCTTCATTAATAACCTGTTTGCTTTGCTCAGCCGATTGAACGGCTTCATCTGTTCTTTCAGCTACTTTGACGGAATGATCGGCTACTTCCATAATAGAGGCGCTCACTTCCTCGGCAGCAGCTGTAACATTATGACTTTCCTTCACTATATTGTCCATTTCTGTGATCAGCTGCTTTGTTGTATTCAGCTGTGTCATGTCATTGAGCATGTCAGAAACACCAAATAGAAAAGATTTAAATGTTTCTTCCATGTAAACCTCAACGATAAGCTGCTGGTCGAAGGCTGCTAGTTTCTGAACGGCAAGAACTATCTTCATCATTTGGTTAGGATGCGGATGGAGTTTCTCCATCAATATTGTTGTCATAATTTGAATCAGCAGATGATGCGCAGCAATAAAGTGTTCTGCTGTCAGATGGATGCGGCTGTGCACCTGGCCAACCACGATTCTCGTCAGTATATATTCTTTATCAACGTCCGCTCGGAGGAGCTGCTCAACATACCTTTCCATTGTCAGCCTTAAGCGCTCAACTGTAGAATGTTCTGTGATCATTTGTTTAAGGTGATCTACAGAAGTAATATGCTCGTAAAATTGATTCACTATTTCTTCTTTGTAAGGAAGAAGAATGGGCAGAGCTTCCTTCACATGATCCAGCGTTTCTTGGCTGACTCCCATAAATGCCAGCCGTTCTTTCACCCTTTCTCCTACTGTAGATATCTCTTTTGCCGCAGAATTATCCAAATAGTCCATCCATGACTTTGTTTTCTTTGAAAAAAGCTTCATACTTTTCCTCCCTCAATCCTTATATAGCTGCTCGTTGTCGTTAATGCATCTTCTTTAATCTATCTCTTAATTCCCGTACCTCTGGCAGATTCTTTTAAATACTCTTCAAAGTCCTGACTAGACAAAGGCTTACTAAATAAAAAACCTTGCCCTTGGAGACAGCCATCCTCTCTCAGAACATTTAGCTGTCCCTGATTTTCAACCCCTTCTGCAATCACATTGATGCCAAGGGTTTGTGAAAGTGTCAAGACAGCTTGCACAATAGCCTGACTTTCCTTATTTTGATGAATATCCCGAATGAACGAAGCATCAATTTTCAGCGTATCGACAGGTAAATGCTTAATATAGCTAAATGAACTGTACCCTGTTCCAAAGTCATCAATAGAGATATGAATCCCCAAATCTCTAAGTTGTTGTAAAATAGTTATTGCATTTTCAATATTAACAAATACACTTTCTGTCACTTCAATCTCAAGCCATTTCGGCTCCAATCTGGTTTCTATTAGAATCTTTTCAATTTTCCTTACAATATCAGGGTCCGAGATTTGGCGCGCAGACAAATTGATGGATATCTTTAGCGGAGTATAACCCTTATCTTGCCATTCTTTATTTTGTTCACACCCACGGCGCAGTACCCATTCCCCTAAAGGGATAATTATTCCTGTTTCTTCAGCCAAGGGAATAAAATTATTGGGAGAAATCTTCCCCAGTTCTGGATGATTCCAACGCACGAGCGCTTCCATTCCAATTAATATGTTTTTTGAAAGATCTATTTTCGGTTGATAATCAATATGAAACTGCTCAAGCTGAATCGCTTTTCTCAACTCATTCTCTAATAAAATACGCTCCAATGACTTTTCTTCCATTTCTGCTTCGAAAAAGGCATATCCGTTCCGGCCTCGTTCTTTTACAAAATAAAGAGCGGTATCTGCTTTGCTCAACAGTTCACCAGCTTTCTCTCCATCTTGCGGAAAGGTCGCAATACCGATACTACAGGAAGGTGTATACATCTGGCCGGCGATTTCTAACGGTTCTTGGAAGTCTAAATGAATCCGTTCCACCAGCCGCTCCAGTTCTTCTATTTTGGATATGCCACTTAGCAGTACAGTGAATTCATCGCCTCCTAATCGGGCAACTAAATCCGATGAACGAAGTGACTTTTTAATACGCTCGGCTGCTTTAGTTAAAATGAAATCGCCATTCTCATGCCCCCATGAATCATTCACAAATTTGAATCGATCTAAATCAATAAACATTACAGCAAGCTGAGAAGAGGAACTTTTTGCTTTCTTAATCTCCTCCCGCAAATGCTTCATAAACAATCTGCGGTTCGGCAGATCGGTCAAAGTATCATGATAGGCTAAATGATAAATCATTTTTTCCGACTTTTTCCGATCGGTTATGTCTCTCATGATAAACACGAAATCTTTTGCTTTTCTGTCCCCGTTCATAATGGGACTAATTCTTGCTTCCATATCCTTATACTGATTTCTGCTCGTTCTAATACGAAACTCTATCTGCGAAGACATTTTTTTCTTTTTAGCTAGCAATCTTAATTCAGTGTATAAAATCTTTTGATCTTCTTCATGAATCCACTTGAAGAGCTGGTTAGACTTTAGTTCACACATGTCATGCCCCAGTATTGTTATATGAGAAGGAGAAATGTATTGAAAGTTTCCTTCTTTGTCAATAATTGAAATCAAGTCAGCTGAGTTTTCCGTAATTAAACGGTATTTCTCCTCGCTTCTTCGCATTTCTTCTTCCATTTTCTTTCGAGAACTGATATCATTTCGGATCGACACATATTGATATGGTTTTCCCTGATCATTTAAAAATGGAACAATCGTCGTATCTACCCAGTAAAAAGAACCATCCTTCGCTCTATTCCGCACCTCTCCTCTCCAGGTTTCTCCTGATCCAATTGTAGCCCACATTTGTTTGAAAAATCCCCCAGAATGATAGCCTGAATTTAAAATACGATGGTCTTGACCTATTAATTCTTCTCGGCTATATTTGGAAATTTTACAGAACTGGTCATTTACATGAAAGATCCTTCCCTTTTGATCAGTGATAGCAATGATAGAAGACTGATCCAGTGCATATTTGACATCTCTTAACTCTTTTAACAAGGCTTCAATTGGTTTATTTTTTTCATCTAATGGCTCTATCAAGTGAGAAATTTCAGAAAGATCCGGTGTAACAGGTGCTTTTTTCAATTTATTTTCCTCCAGCTCTATGAAATATATAATGTTTAAGTTAAATAAAACCCATTCGACAAAAAACCGACTCTAAGAAAAGAGTCGGTTGCACTAGTCGCTCCAAGCCATTCAAGTGCCCAGATATAAATGGCTGTTCATCGCTTCTCTATATGACTATTATATTAAGTAGTAAATGGCTTAATTGAATAACTTCTTACGAACATAATAGTTCTTTTAGCCTAAACAGTCAATAAAAAATGGAAAATATAGAAGAAGTAAAATACTCCCTCCCCTCGACAGATTTAGCACTAAAAAGATTATCGTAATTAGGAATTCATTTTGAAAAAGTTTTATCAAAGTGAATTCCTATTCAGAACATTTAAGCTTGGATTTTATAAAAGGTTTGATCATTTTCTAATTTATCCTTGATCATAAAAATACATTTATTTCTAATAAGGGGTACCCCCATTACTAAAGATTATTTAGACAATTATTTTGAAATGGATCAATTAGTTCCTTACAAACTAAAACACATTATCCCCAAGCGCCGTGTAATTGGGCTTCTCGATCTTCAATCAAAAAAAGACTATGAAAAAAGTGAGTATTTTAATAGCTTTATGACAAATATGGATTCTATAACAACACAGGAATATTTTTAGTAAAGGATAATAGAGTTGTTGGATTGGTGGACTTTGTTACTTCAAAAAATAAAAAAGAAATTAATAAAACTGAGGTTATGTGTCTTGAAATTATATTGAGGTATTTAGCGCAAAGATTGCATGAGCACTGGTTATTGAAAACGGTTTCTTTGGAAATTCCTTAACGCCTAGAGAGAGGCGTGTTGCGCTACGTGAAAAAGGAATATTCCAATAAACAAATTGCCGACATGCTATTTATTAGTGAAAATACTATAAAAAAACATATACAGAGCCTTTACGAAAAATTTGATGTTAATAATCGTACAAACCTCTGTTTTAAGGTACATAATTTGGAGAGTTTACAATAATACATTCAAGCTAATGTACTTAAATTTAAAAATGAGTCGATCATGAGCAGATGTAGTGCTAGATTGGAATAAAATTTGACCAAAAATATCTTGGTGCATTTTATTGAGCAGCATATACAAAAATCATGTTTTGGAAAAAGGTTGATCAAAAATAGATTCTTATTCAGCAGCCTTATTTTCATTTTTATAAAAAGTTGCTCATTTTCTACCTGTATCGCATAGCAGTCGCGCCCAATTGTTGAAGTTCAATGGCTGTTGAAGCTGCTCGCGCCTGTGAACTCTAATACCTGTTAGTTTAAGAAAAAAGCATTATTTGCTATGAAGTAATGCTTTTGTTCTTATATTGTATAAAACAATAATAGTATAAATTTAGTCCACGTAATGTTTTTTAAAATTCGGATGGATAGAAAATTTGCGGCGTAAATTGACGAGTTTTTTCCCAAAACTTTCTTCTAAAAGATCTTTATGTTTCTCCATAATTTCCATGAGATACAAATGGTGAATCATGAATTCTGTAATGGGCATGACTAAGCCTACATGCATCGTCCAGGCTGCACGGCTATCTTTCTCCAGTGAGACAATACCTGCTACTACTTCTGAATCATCTCCACTAATAACTAGCCATCGTCCACCGTACTTTTCCGTAATTTCATGACCCATATAGTGGAGGTAAACATTAGCAAAATCAGAGACGATTTCCCCATAAATAATAATCGTTACATTAACTCCTCTTTTTGCTGCCTGTCTTAGTTCAGACTCCAATTCTTCAAATTCTTCTTTCCAAATCTCTAAGAGAATTCTTTTTTTTGCAGATGCTATACAAGCTTTTACCTTATCAAGTATTTCATTGCGTCCCGTGATATTCCAGATGTTTTCACGGTCATTTGCAGAACGTTCAAACTCCGCTAATGACTTTTCTGCCATTTCAAAATTCTCTTCTGCCTTCATTCGACGGCTTTTAATTAGCTCTTTTGCAGGAACAGGTGTATATTGTGGTGTGTTTCCAGGACTAACCAGAATGTCTCCACGCATGGTAAGACTGTCCAGAACTTCATAAATTCTTGAGCGTGGTACACCGGAATTTTTTGCTACTGCATAGCCAGTTAATGGCGATTCTTCCAACAAAGTAAGATATGCTTTCCCTTCATACTCGGTAAAATTTAGATTTTTTAATATTTCTAAAATGTCTTCTTTCATAAGCCCTCCAACACAACCTTAGTCGCTACCTTTGTAACTGGTATTTTAGCAAAATCTGTTGATTTTTTCCATGAGTAGCTGATATACTTCCATAAGTTGTTACTTAAGTAACAACTATTAAGAGCGGGAGGTTAGCCGCAAGTAATCCTAAAAAATAGGGCCTTAATTTTGGAGACAGCGGCTCGGTGGTGGACCAAACAAAAGCATGGATTTGCTAATCCATGCCTGTTTTGGTATTTTTGCTACCTTAATGTGATGTTTACTTTTTAATAAACTCCTCAGACTTACGATATAGCAAATTTTTCAATAGCCAAACGTTAATAGAGTGAGTTGCTGGATGACTAAAGGTTACCTAAGTTTGGATATTAGCCTATTAGTGGTTATGAATAACCGTGAGAAGATAGTCTAGTGGACAATCTTATGTTGAGTGAGTTGTTTGTTTCTCTCATTTTGTTTACTCAAGTAGGTACGGGCCAACCAAACCCATCCGTATACAAACAAAAAGATGCCTAATAAATAGAAAGGACTCGTTAATGTTATAATTTCTTTGCTTAGTAAAAGAATAAAAAAAGCAGAACCGCCTACGAGATAAGAGCTCAACAGCATTAACTTGATCAGGAACTTGCCGGGAAATTTCACGAACCAAACCTCCTGTACTCTAGAATAATGATGCATTGGTTAATATATTCATGATGAAAGAACTTAGTTTTTATACGTTCTATAATCAAATAGGTTTCATCAATAAGAATGGATCGCTACTTCTGCTGAATATACACCCCTCTTCACATGCATTAAGGGTTACTAAGCCGGCTCCTCTGTAATCAGGAACCGGCTTGTCGGTTGGTTTGTCAAACCCTCTTAAAATGTATCATTAAACGCTGGAAAAGGACCGTCTGCTATGGGTTTATTATTAGAAAAGAAATTCGAGAGCTCCTTTCTGGATTTTAGTTAAACTGGCTGTTCCCTGATGAAAATCTAGAAAGAAGGTACCTCTTAGTTTACGCGCATCCTTAAACTTGTTCATACACCTGCCTACAAGTTTTTCATTTCATATATATGACCACACAGTTGCTGTGCTTCCAATTTCAACTAATTAATTTGATAAACCTAGCATAAAATCTATTTGGTCAGCATATTGCGGGAAATCTATTAGGGGATTCCGGTTTTTTTGAATATCAAAAATCGCCTTGTTACGGTGTTTTTCATAAATAGATACTTTATAATCACTGTGCCACTTCAGTAACAGTTCAACGTCTTTATTGCTGTATTGGCTGATTTCTCCAGGATATCTTAATAAAAAATACAACGTTGCTCTGGCAACTTCACCTTTGCCACTTTCAGGTTCAAATTTAGCCTTTTCGTATTTTCCGCATTGTGTTTTAATTACTTCGGTCTCCATTTTAGGAGAATAATCGACGAAATCATAATAAGGATGATTAGATCTTAAGGAATTGCATTCTTTTTCACAAGTAAAAAGATGGTGTAAATCTCCTTTTATTGGGTTACGCTTATCAAACCATGATTGCGGAACAACATGTTCGCAATTGTACATGTTTTCACTTTGAAGGGATGTTATTATTTCTTGTATATGATCATGATTAACCGAGTCACTTTTCAGCAGTTCATCATAAGCTTGTTCTCTTTTCCGATCTGATTCGTAATCTTCTTTCATGACTTGTTCAGGGTCCTTTTCTCTTCCTGAATATATGCTCTTCAAGTTCCCGTCAGCCTGAAGATCGACCAATGAATAAAGATAATTTCGGGTTTTGGAGTTATAAGGAAGCCGATTAGTATGTGTGGTGGCAACTAAATGATTCAATTGTTTAAATAATTCTTCTTTGTTCGCTTCATTAAAATGAATTTGATCGTAATAGTTTGAGATTATATGCTGATCCTTTTCCCAGTCATAATACTCTTTTTTACTTTCAAATCTCTTTTTATTATGCTCCAATTCTAGTAATGCAGCTGTTAAACCTATTTTTTTGTTTGAAGATACTTTTTTCATGCTATCCAATGTGCTTCCCCTTTCTTATTTCGTTTTATAATCACCAACATAACAACGCATTTAAAGAAGTAGAGGAAAATTAGATAATTTACAGATTTGTTACTTATGATGCAGTTTTGTTACAAACAAAAGAACTTTATTCGGATTCGACATTTTTTATTGGTCTCCTTGCTGGATTTCAGGTATGATATAATCATAAAGTAGCATATAATAAAAAACCGCCGGTGCTGGAACACCAAGCGGTCCATACAATAGACGGTTCCCTGCTAGGGTGATCGCTATAAACTATTCACAACAAACTTAACTCACCCTTTATGCTGGCATGCTCAAGGGTGGGTTATTTTTTATGGTCAAATGACAGCATTCCTATGATTAAGCCTGCAAAAGTACATGCAAACATCAACGCTTCAAAGACCGTCACGAGCACTCCCCTCCTTTCTTCTGAGGACGTGCTAACCACCCTTGAGAATCCTTATTCTATTGTGTTTTATATTATATCATGTGCTAAGACAATCTGGGTTTATATTCCATAAAAAATGCTCGGTCTTAATCCCGGTCTGTTATTTGTTCTCTTTAACTTAAGGGTTTATTCAAAGGAAACCATCTGCCAACGTACTCCCCATTAAATGGAGTTGCTTTAGCTGGTAATGCCTTGATTATTTAAGAACATGGTTTTAACTTCTTGATCAAATACTTTTGCCAAATGGTCAAGGACTGTTAAATAGATCAGCCCATTTCCTTCAAGCTTTGGAGAGTTACCCAGTGGAACGGTTCTTTTAATTAATTGAGCATAGAGCTCAGGTTCTGAGAGCTTCCGTTCAAAGCTGTTGTTCGCCAGAGTTTTTATGAGAGCAAGAGCTCCCGAAACATGAGGTGCAGCCATGGAAGTCCCGCTTAAAGTGGCATACTTTCCATTTAAATACGTAGAAAGAATTTCTTCACCCGGGGCAACTAAATCGATCTCATTATGTGAATTGGTAAAAGGGGAAGAGCGCCGCTCAAGATTAACCGCCCCTACACTAATCACTTCATTATAACAGCCTGGAAAGGCGAATTCATCAGTTGAGTCATCGCCGTCACCCTCATTCCCTGCTGCGCAAACCACGAGGACATTGTTGGCAACAGCCCTTTTGATCGCTTCATAAAGTTCAGGAGTATCACTGGGACCTCCTAGTGACATGGAAATAATATCCGCTTTTTGTTCTATAGCATAATTGATGCCCTTGATAATCCAATCATATTGTCCAGAGCCATTTTTATTCAATACTTTTACAATGAGTAAACTTGCTTCAGGAGCGACTCCAACCACGCCACTGTCATTTTTCCGGGCGGCAATCGTTCCGGCAACATGAGTTCCATGCCCATTATAATCCTCGAATATATCAGGGTTGCTTCCGTCGTCATCCGTAAAGTTTCGCCCACCTATAATCCGTTCCTGTAAATCGGGATGTGAAGTATCGCAGCCTGTATCCAAGACAGCCACCGTCATGCCTTTGCCCTTTGTTTCGCTCCAAATTTGAGGAGCTTGTATTAATTCCACGCCTTTTGGGACTTCTTTTACCTCTTCTGCCTGTTCAACCACCTGGTATGGAATTACCCGAACATAATGCTTCATTTTTTTCCCTCCTTAAGAGATTAAATTGAAGCTAATTCTAGGTGTTAATAACATTTTAACAATTTTTTGTATTTTCTAATAGTTTCATTTGTAGGATCATTTAATAGGTTCTCAGTATAAAAGTGATCCCAAAGTTCGATTTTAGCTACTTGAAATCCGTTTTTCTTATTTGCTCTTTTGGAGGAAAGCATCGGAAGTATTGAAGAGAATGAGTTTGATTTCGCCCTTAATTTTGATAGTAAAAGTGGGTTTTTCATGAGAAAGTATATTCTTTCTTTTATGGAGAAGAACGAAGGATCTATTAGTTTGACTTCTTCCATTTTAAGATTAGTCGGCCCTTATTCCAACCCGGTGTACTTAGCCGTGTCCCTCTTGGCCGATTGTAGCTAACGCTGCCCTCTTCCTGTGTATTGTATATTATTGGTGTAAATCTACCTCTTGATGGTGGATGTATAGCTTAAAATGATGAACATGCCTGTTTCATAGCAGCAGACGTTCTCTCTTATGACCTGAGACAACTAAGGGTTCTATAGATTATGTAATCCCAGATAACTCCTCCACTGCCTGCCTGTTCCTTAATATTTGCTAGTCTCATTATTTATATATCGCTTTCCCTTAATCAATTCAACATTAAATTCGAAGTCTGGATTTAGCTGAATTACTTTTTTGTTTTTATGGATTAAGTTCAGCGCACAATTGATCGTAATTTTCATAAGCCACGTCTCGAAATACTTTGGTTTTTCAATGTACCGATTTTCTTAAATAACTGATAGGCTGCCTCTTGAGCAATATCTAGTGCATCCTTTTTATTTTTTACATAGACATAAGCCATCCGGTAAATATCATCTTCGTACTGCTGAAAAGCATTAAGTAGGCTTTGTCATTCCCTTTTACGCTTTCTTTACTAAACGTTCAAACTTCATCGCGATTCCTCCTTTCGTTTTGTCTTTACATTAATTAGACAAACGAGAAGATGATTTGGCTTAAATTTTTTTATGAATATGATGTAGTGCGTTTTGATTCGAGTATACGAGACAATTCTCGGTGACTGTTAAATTTATTTTGAATTTTTCGTCTTTCAAACCGCGGATAGATAGAGCTTAACAATTCATTTGATTACCCGATATACAAATAGCAATAAAGTCTGATTAATCATTAAAAAGCTTCCTCGATAGTAGGAGGAAAGTAAGGTGGTAAAGAGAAATGAAGAGAGATCAAAAGAGACTTCACCGAAGGAGTACAAGCATCTCAACCAAGCTGTCGCTTGTGCTGCTTGTTGCCATTGTCATCGTTTTTTCGATAACAGGGGCGATGAATTATTCCTATACGAAATCGCTGCTTGTAGGCAACATAGAAGAAAACCTATCCACAAAAAGCAATGCTCTTGCGGATCAAGTGGACAGCATGTTTGCAGAAAAACAGGCGATGGCCAGACAAATTGCAGCCAATCAAGAGATAACTGATTACTTAAAAACGGCTCATTCACGGAATGAGGCCAGAACAGATCCTCATTATGAAAGTGTCATGCAATCACTTAACAAAATAGTTAAAACGGATGATTCTATTGCTATGGTTTGGGTTGCCAGCAATCAAGGAAACTTTTTGATTGGCAACGATAATTTATTGCAGGATGAGAGCTTTGATATAAAAAGCCGTCCATGGTATGAACCCGCTTTAGCAGAAGACGATGTCTATTTTACCGAACCATATATGGATCAAGTGTTTGGTAAAGTAATTTTAAGTGTGATGACCCAAATTAAAGATGGTGATCAAACGCTTGGATTTGTCGCAATGGATCTGTTTTTAGACGATTTGCCACAGCTTATGCAATCATACAAACTTGGTAAGAACGGTTATTCATTTTTAATTTCTAGTGACGGAACTATTTTATATCATCCAGATGATAAATTAATCCTTGACCAAAATCTTCCAGATCTGTCAGGAGATATCGGCAACATCGGCAAAAAAATGACTGTCGGTGAAAAAGGGCTTGAACTGGCAAAAGTGAATGACCAAACGGAATATATTGGCTATTCTCCGGTTCCAGCAACAGGTTGGTCAGTAGGAACATCACTTCCGCAAAAAGAAGCTTTGGCTGGTCTTAATAATTATATAAAAAACATCATTTTATTTTTTGGTATAGGCGGCCTGCTTCTTATTGTGATTGTGTACTTGCTTTCCAAGTACATGTTAAAATCAATCCCGCATATGACGAAGGTGATCAAACAGCTGGCTACTGGTAATTTGACACCAAGGCTGCGGCCGAGATCACAGGATGAACTTGGACAAGTGGCAACAGATATAAATACTATGATTGATTCATTCACAGAGACGATTAACCAGGTGAACGATTCTGTAGAACAATTGGCCGCCTCGTCGCAACAGTTAACCGCTATTTCTGATGAATCAGCAAAGTTCTCTAATGAAGTAGCCACGTCGACTCAAGAGATTGTTCGCGGCACCGAGCAGCAGATGGAAGGAGCCGAGCAGACATCTTCTTCGATGGAAGAAATGGCGAGCGGCGTACAAAAGGTGGCTGAATCGGCGACCAATGTTTCTGAACAAACGTCCACTTCAGCTAAAGAGGCAGTAGAAGGATACAATAACATTCAGCGCGCTATCGATCAAATGGAGCGGATTAAAAGCTCGGTCGGTGTTGTTTCCAGGGAAATCAAAAAACTAGAGGAACACTCAAAAGCAATCAATGAAATGGTATCCGGCATAACAAACATAGCTGAACAAACACAACTACTATCATTGAATGCGTCTATTGAGGCAGCAAGAGCTGGTGAACATGGCAAAGGATTTGCGGTTGTGGCAACGGAAGTTAAACAGCTTTCAGAAGAGTCACAGGAATTTTCATCACGTATTGCCGGGATTATCCGGGAAGTTCAAACTGTTACCATGAGTGCATCCAAATTGATGAACCAGGGAGTGTTGGACGTTGATAAAGGTTCTGCTATTCTTGACACGGCAGGAAGTGCATTTAAACAAATGACTAATTCCTTCCACTCCATCGCTGACCAGGTATCAGAGGTATCCGCTGCAACCGAAGAGATTTCTGCGGGTACAGAGGAAGTAACAGCAGCGATGAGTGATATATCAGAAGTAACCCAAGGTTCCTTTGAACACACAAAAGGAATCGCATCGGCTGCAGAAAAACAATTAACGTTTATGGACGAAATTTCCTCTTCAGCCAAAACATTAAGTGAAATGGCTGAAGAATTAAAAACCGCCTTAACAACGTTCAAAACAAACAAATAAATAAATAAATGATTCGCTAAAGCAAAAGTGCGCAGAGAATAATATCTCTACATATTTCGGTTTGTCGACAAAAGGGGTTCGGAGTGGTCTCATTCCGAACCCTTTTTGATTTTTTATTGGTTTTACAGCCGTTTGAGAGAAGGATAGACCTCTCTGATTCTATTATTTAGACCATTTAGGGACCTTGCCAGGTCCAATTGGCCATTTCTTGAGATTCATGGCAGCAAAATTATGCATCGCCTGCATCGACAATTTTTTAAGTCCCCTTAACGTTGTCCAACGCATGCCATGCTTTTCTTTTGCATGTGAGAAAACACACTGGAATAAATTTAAAAATCGAAAAGTTAATTATGAACAATTTAGTGATAAAACTAAGCAATCATTAAATTTCATCTCTGAATATGCTTTAGGTAATGCTAACACCAACATAATTTTCTCTTTTAATATATTAATAACTAAGTAAATTCCATTGACTTCTAAACTATTTACTCCTGTAAATTTTAGTCCCTAATGAAAAAGTTGTATTAAGTTCCCCTTGGAGCCGATGAGCAAGTTTATAAAAGTCCTTTCCCTTTTCCGATGAGAGATTCCTTTACACACAGCTGTTCACTATGGTAGCATCGCAACCATAATTATATCTATCAGAAGCTCCCATTTTTCCCCATTAATATAGTTTCATTCGTCTCGTGCAGCTATATGATTTTCGAGACAACTATTTTGTTTTGAATCCTCTCCTCCCCTGAGTTGAACTATTGAAGTGCTTGATCGGAATTGGAAATTCATCTGTCCCTGAGAATCAAGGCAATAGTTCCTAATGCGAGAGTCAAGCAAAACGAACAGGTAAAGCCCGTAAAGAGTTACGGTTATTTTTTTCTTACTCTAAAACTAAAATCAAGGTAATACTAAAAAAGCTGAATCCCCTCCATCTATATTTACAAAAAGAAAGAAAGGGTAAAAGACTTATATAAGATAAATTGAAGATTACCTGTTTAGATAGTTGCTTAGAATCCCCTCGTTAAACAGGATCAGGATCGTAATGAATGACAGTGTTATTGTATAAAAGGAGGATATTTTCAAATTACTCATTACTAGGATCGTATGGTATGATAAATAAAGAGAATGCATATACTGTCTATAAAAAAGGGCGTATATGCATTGAAAAAATGGAAAAAAAACAAGGGTGATGCCAATATGATTACTGCAAATTTAAAGGATATCGAACAACAAGTCATTAGCAATTCTTTAAAGTTTCAGAAACAAATCGAGGCTTTTGAAAAGCGCATTGATAATAGTGGCTGGAATAAGGGCCGGCTTCGTCCAAAACATCCTACAGAGGCGAGAATATTGAGTAGATTTAAACAAAAGTAAACCTGTACTTTTGATGGAGGGTTAGTAGTTGAATATCAGACAAGCTCAAATAGAGATCAATAAGCTGAAAAGTGCCGGAAAGTATGAGGCCATGCTTAAAACTGCAGCTATATTAACTAAGCTTCTTGCTGAAAGAAATGTAAAACCCATTATTGTTGGAGGTCTTTCAGTTACGATCTATACTCAAAATGATTACACCACTAGGGATATTGATATGGTATCAGAAGGGTACGAAACGATAGCAAATATTCTTGGACAGCTGGATTTCAAAAAAGACGGTAGGCATTTTTATAATGATAATATAGAGATTGCTATAGAAATACCGGGCAGTTATTTAGAGGGTGATTACTCTAAGGTTAAAAAGATTTTCATTGATGATGAAAATTATGTTTACCTTATTTCCATTGAAGACATTATTTTGGATAGACTTCGGGCAGCCGTTCATTGGAAGTCTCTCGAAGATCGTGAATGGGGCTTTAAGTTGTTAGCAAGCAACTTCGATTCTTTAGACAAACAATATCTTTTCGAACACTGTCAAACACAGAAAGAAGTAAATGAGTTAGATGATTGGTTCACATTTATTGCTGAACAATCTTAATATATCCATTGAAAGGAAGAAAAACAGTCTGTAATCCCTGTTTTCTTCTTTTTCATTTCGGTATTATCTTCCATTTCAAGCATAAGAGTGTCATCATCCCTACGGAAAAAAGGGTTATGATGGCGGAAATCCAGACTAATGTACCTACTTTATGCTTCACGTACTTCCCCCCATGCAACTAATTGCAAAAACGACACCGCCTTCACTTTTAGAGCACTTGAAATTAAAAGCCGCTCAGAGTTTTTAAATATATTCAACGCCGTAATTAATGATTATAGGAAACTTTTCTATTGTTGAGTGTATATAAAACGACTTAGTGAATAATCTCATGTTGAGGAAATTGTTTGTGCGAACTTTTTTGTTTACTCAAGTAAGTGCGAGCCAACCCAATCCATCCGTATACAAACAAAAGGATACCTAATAAATAGAAAGGGCTTGTTAACGTTATAATTCCTTTATTTAATATAAGAATAAAAAAAGTAGAACCGCTTACAAGATAAAAACCCAGTAACGTTAATTTAATTAAGAACTTGCTGTAAAACTTCACGAACCAAACCTCCTATAAAATGAAATAATAATTGATGATTTTTAAATTCATGATTATAGAACTTAGCTTTTATACGTTCCATAATTGAACAGGTTTCATTATAGTATAGGATTCGATTAACTTTTTTATAAGTGAATTTCTTGAATGGCCCACCATAGTTTATAACATCTCATAGTTAAAAATTCGTTAAATAAGAACTTGATGCGAAGTTAAACGAAGGAGAAAATCCTATTCATCTTTCAGTTAGGGTTAAAAAAGATTTTCACCTTGTGAGTATCTAAAACATTATGAAGCTTCATTAGGATTATTGTTTGTTCATGCCTGCACGATAATCGTCTATGATTGCTTGTATCTCCGGATCTGCCGAAACATTTGTGGCATCGTAGAGAAATCCATGGGAGTCAACCAACGTCATTTTTCCGTCAACGACTTCAAAAGTCGAATCCAGGCGGCCCAAATAATGTTCTTGTTCTCCATCAGTCTGAGTAATGGGCACCATCAATTCTCCGTTGAATTCGTATTCTGGCGTTTCGATTACCTTGTGTGTGTCTGCACCGATTACCGCCGAAACTCCGGAAATCTGAGCCAACTTATGGTCTTCTGGGTTTCCAGCATGCGAAAGGAGAACTCAATTAATTGTAAAACGAGAATGTAAATTTATGATTACCCTCTTATTAAAATCACCAAAAGATGGAGCGTCCCCCTTCTTCAATCCACTTATTCATTCACTAGTCTGTCCCTTTAATGGAGTATATATTGAAGTTTGATAGCATCGAAAAGACCACAAAAAGTAAAATTCTGTTCAAATGAATATAGGATTTTATTGCAAATCATCAATCTTTTATAAATTATCGGGCCCTGTTATAATGCAAATTAGGTAAATGGTTCTCGTTATCAGCAAAGATTAAAATAGACAAACTCTAACTTATTGGTAAATAAAATAAAGACATAGATTAAGTGAATCCATGCCTGAGCTATTTAACAGTCATTTAAATGTGTATTGTATATAGTTCATTGACTCATAATTCAACTTTAGAAGCTTTTTCGATAGGAGTGCTGACGGGTGATACTTACCAATTCATCAAACGTAATTTTGCCAGTTACAAAATCGACGGTTATATCGGCTGCTTTTTCGAAAATGTCTTTATACAGCGGCTCTCCAAACATCGTTTGAAATGGTCGGTGGATAGCACTGTCCAATAGCGTAGGCTCTTTGACCCCCTATCATTTCGCCGGGACTATATGTCTCGATCATATCCCGATTAATGCTAGCAGCAATGTCATGTGTTAAATAGTTCACCGGTCTACCAAGTCCCTGAACGTCTTGTCATACAACCGTTTGATGACATTAAGTGCTTCCGGATCAATTTCCTTAACAAACTGAACTTCCTCTTCCTTATTTGCACTATTTCCGTGTTTAATTTGATCCTTCTCTTCTTTCATGATTTACCACTCCTTATCGTTAATATAGCAGAAGAACGTTAGAGGTTCAATTTCCTCCTAGTGTTTGGTGTATAAGGTTAAGAAACATTTTATCGTAACGATTCGTAAATATTGTATTTTACACAACATTGAAATGTATCATCTCGATAGATTGACATCTGGATCAATCCCTTTAATCATAAGAGAGTTTTTTGATGGAACCATTTTTTATTTGAATGCACCGATTGAATGAGCCAATCGCAAGTAAACTATTCGTAAGAAGTATCTGACAAGCGTCACCTGACAAATCAATTCCATCATGGTGATTGGTAAAAATAACAGGGCCTCTAATCTTTTCCTCTTGCAACGGAGTAATCAAGCTTTTGCTGCTTTATCTGATAAAACATGAACAACTGATTCCGCTTCTTTTGATCCCCTGTCCAACTAATAATTCTTTTGCCATGTTCCTTTTCGTGCTCAAATGACATTAATATTAAATGCCCTTTTCCAAATAAGTATTCATATTTTGAAATAACTTCTGAGGTTTGAGTGAATGTTCGAGGATACACTTTTTTATATTTATAGCTATTTAAGTGTGTCGTTTCCTGATAAAATCAATAATTTCTCTTGTTTCCTTTTTTACAAATTCCCAGTCTGTTTCTCTATTTTTTACTGAAAAAGCATGAAAACAAATATCCATACACTAAAGTGAGAATATATGCAAGAAGCAAAAAACATTTGCTATGCATAGAAACTTTGCATTTTCAAATGTACCACTACATATTATTATAGTTTTTGTGTTGAAACTTGTTGGAAAATTTTAATAAGTGAAATGAATGAGTTGAAAGTAGCAGAGTATCATAACGCTATTCCTGTTTCTCGCTTCTGCTTATAAAATTTGTGCGTTGTTATAGGGAGTTCCTGGTCAACAGTAGGGCCATCGGAGTTGTCGGTATGAGAGATCAGTTTGAATATTCCTGCCTCCATGGTAGTAGATGCCATTATTTTTGAATCCGATTTCTTAGATGAAATGTCAACGTTTTCAGATAGGACTAGTTTGGCAGTCTGTATTACGTGGGCTAATTTAATTATAATTAAGCATATTTTTCACACTAGGATTCCTGTATTGGCTATCACCCTCATCCTTTATTTCTTTAGAAAAAGGATTCCCTTCTTCCTCTTCTGACTCCCGTATTATAGCGGTATTCAATTGAAACCGGAAATGACATGGTGATCGCGGCAGAATTGGTCATCCGATCTACAGCGTACATTGACAATTATGACCATAAGTTGGACGAAGTAATGGAACCAATAGGAATGCTGAAATCAATTATAGTCTAAATTCTTAAGTTAGCCCATATAAAAAATGATTGATTATGTGCTGTTGGCGGCTTCTCTATTCATTTAATTCATCCTATCCCTTTTTTGAACGTGAAATAGTTTGAAATTGTTTTAACTAAAATCAATATTATCCAAAGAAAGGATCGATATGGTATGGGAGCACAAGAAAACAATATCTCCAATCATTATCCTCCTGAACAACAAGGAGAACAAAATTTAAAAAAAGGCTTGAAAGCTAGGCACTTAACAATGATTTCGATTGGAGGAGCAATTGGAACAGGATTGTTCCTTAGCAGTGGAGCAGCGATTAGTACAGCTGGTCCAGGTGGTGCGTTGCTTGCTTATATTTTAGTTGGTGCTATGATCTACTTTGTGATGACAAGTTTAGGAGAACTAGCGGCCTTTATGCCGACAAGTGGTGCGTTTAGTACCTATGGCACAAGGTTTGTTGACCCGGCTTTCGGATTTGCAATCGGTTGGACATACTGGTTTAACTGGGCGATGACGATTGCTGCTGAGCTATCTGCTTCTACAATGATTATGAAATTTTGGTTTCCGGACAGCCCATCATTGCTATGGAGCGGATCATTTTTAGCTCTTATTTTTCTATTAAACTATTTATCTGTTAAAGGGTATGGAGAAGGAGAATACTGGCTTTCCTTAATTAAAGTAAGTGCGATTGTTATTTTTATTGTTGTCGGTGTACTGATGATTTTCGGGATTATGGGAGGAGAAACAATAGGGTTCAAAAACTTTACTGTCGAGGATGCACCTTTCTCAGGTGGTCTTTTAGGGGTTTTTATTGTCTTTATTGCAGCAGGGTTTTCATTCCAAGGTACGGAAATTGTTGGTGTAGCCGCTGGTGAAAGTGAAGACCCAGCAAAAAATGTACCAAAAGCAATCAAAAGTGTATTCTGGAGAATCCTTCTTTTCTACATATTTGCGATTTTTGTTATCGGACTTATTATTCCATATACAAATCCAAATTTACAAAATGAAAGCGTTATGGTCAGCCCGTTTACTATGGTATTTGAAAAAGCTGGACTTGCCTTTGCCGCTTCATTGATGAATGCCGTTATTTTAGCAGCAGTATTATCTGCAGGAAATTCAAGTCTATATGCATCAACACGTATGTTATACTCTATGGCTAAAGAAGGGCAAGCTCCACAAATTTTTGCCAAGCTGAACAACCGCGGTGTGCCTGTGGCGGGGATGATTTTAACATGTGCGGTCGGAATGCTTGCCTTTTTAGCTTCTTTCTTCGGGGATGGAATCGTCTATATTTGGTTAATGAATGCAATTGGGATTACAGGATTTATCTTCTGGCTTGGTATTTCGATCAGCCACTATCGTTTTCGTAAAGCTTATATTGCCCAAGGTTATTCATTGGATGATTTGCCATATCGAGCAAAATGGTATCCGATTGGACCGATTTTTGCGATTGCATGCGGGTTAATTGTGATTATCGCACAAAACTTCCAAGCTTTTATGGCGGATAAAATAGATTGGGGCAGTGTTGTGGCTGCTTACTTAGGTATCCCATTTTTCCTCTGCTTATGGTTTGGCTATAAATTCATTAAGAAAACAAAATTCGTTAAACTTGAAGAGGTTAAGATTGAATCTAATTATGAGAAAAAACATGATTAGTCTATTTTTCTGAACTATCAATCGAACCGACAACATCCTATGTTGTCGGTTTTTTCATTTTCTTAGTTTGAGAGATAGTCCTCTTTCTAAATATCCTTTCAATTTACTATACTTACTGGCATAGCCTTGGTACTTTTCACAAAAAGTATGATAGAAATATGGGATTTGATTGTTTATTCCCGCTTGATAGTCATATTTCTTATGCAGTAATGTCAACGTCACGTTTTTTCTCCTTCATTCTTTGTGGACGTACTCCCAATCCGGCAAAAAATATCCCTTTTTAATGTTTGACGGATTTGGAACATAGCGTTGTTCTCCTATCGAATTTTTTGATTTGTTTTTAGTCAAGGCGTTTAGAACAATTAGTTTACTATAATCAGTAACAGTCCTATGCTACACAGTGCTAATAGGCCAACCCCCACTAAAAGCCCCTGATTTATCAGCGCCAACATGGTAAGCACTATTAATATACTTGGCATAATATATTTTCGAGGATGATGCCAGAGATCGCTTTCCACGTGCCAATCTTTTAGGCTTAATGACAGGGTAGCTGCTCTAGTCCGCAGGATTATTTCCAATAATAGTAAGTGGACGTTTTTTGTCATTTT
>NZ_JBIQDP010000035.1:0-35285 GCF_045370945.1 Pseudobacillus sp. 179-B 2D1 NHS | reverse complement strand
GTTATTTTCGAGTATCCCATACTCGTTTTCAACTTAAAGGTGTTTTTTATTTGTCTCACTTTATGGGGTCAGTCCCAATAAAAGGTGGCCGGCTTTTTTTCTAGCCTATGCTATTTGAAATAATGAGCAGGGGAGCTAAGGTATTTTTCTCCTGTTCTAGGGACATTCATTTCATCAGGCATTTTTAAAAACAAGGTTTATTCAGGAATATATGGATAGTATGAGGGAAATATAACATGTGGCAAGGAATAAAAAAACTTTGGAGGATCGTTCATGAAAAATAACCAATCCAATCATCAAAGCCAGACGAATGAAGAACACGAAAACACATTAACGAATCGGCAGGGTCATCCTGTGACGAATAATCAAAATATGAGAACGGTTGGAAATCGCGGTCCAGCCATGTTAGAGAATTATGATTTTATTGAGAAAGTCAGCCATTTTGATAGAGAACGGATTCCAGAGCGCGTCGTGCATGCGCGTGGTGCCGGAGCCCATGGCTATTTTGAGGCCTATGGAACAGCTGGAAAGGAACCTGTTTCAAAGTACACGAGGGCGAAATTGTTTCAAGAAAAAGGCAAAAAAACGCCTGTTTTTGTACGTTTTTCGTCAGTTATCCATGGAGGGCATTCTCCGGAAACGTTGCGTGATCCTCGCGGCTTTGCCGTGAAATTTTATACAGAGGATGGGAACTGGGATCTTGTCGGGAATAACTTGAAAATTTTCTTTATCCGTGATGCGATGAAGTTCCCGGATATGATTCATGCATTTAAGCCTGATCCAGTGACGAATATCCAAGATCCAGAGAGGTTTTTTGACTTTTGTGCAAGCTCTCCGGAATCTTTCCATATGGTGACTTTTGTTTATTCTCCTTGGGGAATTCCTGCGAACTATCGCATGATGCAAGGTTCTGGAGTGAACACGTACCGCTGGGTTAACAATGAAGGAAAAGCAGTCCTCGTTAAATATCACTGGGAACCGAAACAGGGCATTAAAAACTTGACGATGAAAGAAGCGGGCGAAATTCAAGCTACAAACTTTAATCATGCTACACAAGATTTATATGAAGCTATTGAGCGCGGCGAATATCCGGAGTGGGAGCTTCTTGTACAAGTCATGAGCGATGAAGAGCACCCTGAACTTGATTTTGACCCGCTGGACTGTACAAAATTATGGCCGGAAGATCAATTCCCATGGCTGCCGGTGGGCAAGATGGTTCTAAACAAAAACCCGGAAGATTATTTTACTGAAGTGGAACAAGCTGCATTTGGCACAGGTGTGCTTGTGGATGGCCTTGATTTTTCTGATGATAAAATGCTGCAGGGCAGAACATTTTCTTATTCAGATACACAGCGTTATCGTGTCGGACCGAATTATCTTCAACTGCCGATTAATGCGCCGAAAAAGCGGGTGGCTACCAATCAGAGCGGCGGACAGATGCAGTATAAAGTTGATCATCCAAATCCTCATATCAACTATGAACCATCCATACTGGACGGCCTGAAAGAAGCCAAACAGCATGGCAAGGAACATACGCCACATGTGGAAGGGAATATTGTACGCGAGTCGATTGAACGGACGAACGATACAAAACAGGCAGGCGAAACGTATCGCCAATTCGAACAGTGGGAAAAGGATGAATTGATCGCAAACCTTGTAGCCGATCTTTCACGATGCGACCAGCGCATTCAAGATAAAATGATTTCTTATGCGGAGGAAGCAGATGAAGAGTATGGCCGCCGTTTAAGAGAAGGATTAGCCAATGCGCCAAAGGGAGGCTCTACCCGTAAGCCACTTGGAGATAACCATGCAGAGGATGCTACCAAACAAGCTGTAGAAAAAGGGCATGACGCTGATCCATACTAAATAGCTGAAAAAAGCCATAAACGAAATGTTTATGGCTTTTTTTTCGAGATTTGCAGAGGAGAAAAAACTGCCTTCTTCTGAAGATTCTTGCCTACACTTTAGTGTCGGCATAGCAGCTTGCATGCAAATATAACCAAGGAAGAAACCGAAGAGTGATCGATCGTTGTCTAAGCCTTTGGATGCTCTATTTTAATGGGCAATGTTAGTGAAATGTAAGAAGAAACGTTGCTCTTTAAATTGTGCAAAAGAGGCTATTCAGAAAGGATGTCATCAGTTTGCTTGCTATATGACGCTTCGGAAGCATATGTTTCCGATATCATAAGACCAGTAAAAAACGCTTAATCGAGTATTCTGAAATAGAGAAAAAGCTATAAGGGTTCATCTATACTGCTTATCGGTTATCATACTTCACAGACTATGAACTAAACATTGTAAAAAGAGACCGAATATAAAGCATAACTTGACTATAAATAAAACCTTGTATTATATTAAATCATATAAGTCTTATAGGAATTTAGGATTTTTTGTTCTAAAACTGACTGACTTGTCAATCAATAAAGGAAAGAAGGGAAAGATAATTGGCAAATACAGATCGCAGAGAGGAACTTTTGCACGCAGCTCTTGAGATTTTCGCTACTAAAGGCTATCATGCCACGAAAATTTCGGACATTGTAAAACAGACAGGGGTTGCACAAGGGACCTTTTACTGGCATTTCAAAAGCAAAGAGGAAATTGCATTAGAAATTATCGGTACAGGGAAAGAAAATTTGCTTGCAGCGATCCACCAGGGGTACAGGCAAACTTTTGGGACAACCGATGATATGATCAAATCTTCTACAGCTCTTATGAAGAGGATTTTCACTTTTGCCGAGAAAAATCGCAATCTTCTAACTCTCCTGTTAATCAAGGGACAAGGAGCAGATCCTGTAATTAGAGAAGCGGTTGCAGACACGGTTATAAGTATTGAAGAGGCATTCAAAAAAAATATTGAAAGAGCGATTGAGCTGGAGATGCTAAATTCTAATCATAATGTTGATTTGCAAGCCAACATGTTAACGAGCCTTGTCATAGGCACACTGTCAAAATGGCTGTTTGGACCGAAGAACGACCTTAGCTATACACCGACCCTTTCTGTCGATGAGATTACTAGGGAATTAGTCGATTTTGAATTTTTTGGTTTGATTGGCCAAAGGAGGGAAACAGATTGACTGTTATTAAACAAGAAAATAAAGAATTCGGTATTTTTAATCAGATGGGCAAACAGGTAGAGGGAGCCTTTGCTCCTAATTCAAAGGGGCTTTCTCCAATCGAACTTCTAGAAGCTTCTTTAGGCATGTGTCTTGTTATTTCTCTGCAAAGAATGTTTGAAAGGGACGGCATAACTGTATTAGATCATGAATTTTCAGTGGAGGTATCTGCCAAGAAAGCCCTGGAGGGTCCTTCCCGTGTAGAGAGGTGCAAGGTGGCTGTTACATTTCCGGAACATTTCACCGCTGAGTACAAAAAAAAGCTAATCATTTCGGCGGAAAGGGCATGCACCATAGGCAATACATTAAAACAGGGGTTAATGATTGATATAGAAGAGACAATATAACATGTTTGTTGTTTAGAATTTTCAATCTTTCGCTTAACTAAAATAAGGAGATTTTAAGATGGAAAAGAATGTACGAAAAATTCCTCAAGCCCAGACAGATGATTTTGCTGTGACCTCTGTGCCGGCAGAACAGAGAAAATCGTCTGTCAATATTGCTATTACAAGTTGTGCCTGGATTATTTCATTGTCGACGATTGTGACGGGCGGGGCTCTTATTCAAGGGCTAAATTTTAAGAATGCGATTTTTGCAGCTATATTCGGCATGTTAATTTTAGCTGTTTATGGATTTTTTCAAGGGGTAATGGGCGCTAAATATGGAATTTCAACTACGGTTCTGGCCCGTCAGGCTTTTGGACGTTATGGCGCGAGCCTATTCGGGATTGTATTGGCTTTAACCCTTGGAGTTGGATGGTTTGGCTGGCAGGTTGCTTTTTTTGGGACGACCATTTCTGAAATGTTTCCAAATGTTTGGCTCGCACAGCCTGAGGTGGCTATCGTTTGGGGAGGCATCTTAATGATGTGTACAGCCTTTATCGGTTACCGCGGACTTGCTGCCTTAAGCTTTATTGCTGTTCCCTTAGTTGTCATCTTATCGATTTGGGGGATTGTGAGTGCTGTCAATTATTCTGGAAGCTGGCATGCTTTATTATCATTTGAGCCAGCAGGCGATCCGATGACTGTTTTCGCGGGAATTACGATCGTCGTTGGAAATGCAGCCTTGGGTGCAGTAGTCTTTCCGGATGTAACGAGATATGCCAAAAGTGCGGCTTCCGGCGGCATTAGTGCATCTGTCGGTTATTTTCTTGGAGGGGTTTTCTGTATTATTGCTGGGGCCGCAATGGCCATTGCAGCCCAAGTTCCTGATATCGGGTCTACACCAAACATCCCAGCCGCCATGAGCAAGCTAGGACTAGGATTTTTTGCCTTTTTGATTTTAATTTTTGCTCAATGGACAACAAATGACAACAACTTATATACCGGCTCTTTAGGTCTTCGGAATGTTGTGAAAATCCCTAAAAAAGTCTTGGTTATTTGTATGGGGGTTATTGGGATCCTCATTGCGCTCATGGGTATTCAAGATATGTTTGTGCCATTCTTATCGTTCTTAGGGTTATATGTTCCCCCGATTGCAGGTGTAATGATTGCGGATCACTGGATTGTAGGGCCTAAGATTCGAAATAAGAAATATGAATTTGGGCCAGGATCGGCGTATTCGGGATTAAACATTGCGGCGATTGTATCTGTAGTGATCGGTGGTTTTGTTACTTCTAAATTATCATTTGGTATTGGACCGATTAATTCTACTCTTCTTGCTTTCTTAATTTATATTGTTCTTACTTTTATTTTGAACAAATTAAACCTGCGTTACGAGCTTGGAGAAGTAAAGGAAGAGTCATCTGGATTTTAAGCGAATAGAAGGAGGAAAAGCTTCATGGAGAAACAACAAAATCAATGGGTGTTCGGAGTGGATGTCGGTGGAACGTTTACCGATTTAGTGGCTATCGACAGACACGGTAAAATGGTTTCAACTAAAACTCCTTCAACACCTGATCAATCAGATGGTGTCATGAATGGAATTAAGAAAGTCTCCGAAATCATTGGAGTGGATATAAAAGTTCTTTTAGCGAACAGTCCATTAGTTGTCCACGGAACAACTGTAGCGACAAACTCATTACTAGAGTATAACGGTGCGAAAGTAGGGTTGCTTACGACAGAGGGATTCCGTGACGAAATTGAATTCCGCCGTGCCTATAAGGAAAGCGTATTTTCTCCGCGCCTTCAGGCGCCCTTTCAAATTGTTCCAAGAAGATATCGAGTGGGGATCCCTGAACGTCTAGATCATGCGGGAAAAGTAATCAAAGAGTTAGATGAAGCAGCTGTACGTCAGGCCGTCCGCGACTTTGTTGAGGAGGGAATCGAGGCTATTGCGGTATGCTTCCTATTCAGCTTCATGAATCCTTCCCACGAAAGCCGGGTAAGAGAGATTATCCAGGAAGAAGCTCCTGGTATGTTTGTTTCCTTATCTTACGAAGTGTTGCCACAAATTCGGGAGTTTGAACGCGTCAGCACGATCATTGTAAATGCCTTTACAGGGCCATCAATGCAAAGCTATTTAAACCATTTGGATGAACGTCTCCGTGCAGACGGTTTTACAGGTGAATTATTTGTTATGCAATCAAATGGAGGAGTCCAAAACGTCTTACAGAGTGGGAAATTTGCGGCCGGCGCTCTTCTCTCAGGGCCGGCAGGAGGGGTGACAGCCGCTTCCTTCATTGGAGAAAAATCAGGGTACGAAAATGTCATCACTGTTGATATGGGCGGAACAAGCTATGATGTCTCGGTGATCGAAAAATTAAATCCAGCCATTACAACTGAAAACTGGATCAGCCGTTACCGTGTCGCATTGCCAATGATGGATATCCATACAATTGGCTCTGGAGGTGGAAGCATCGCCTGGATTGATAATGGTGGAGCCCTGCAAGTTGGGCCTAGAAGTGCAGGGTCAACTCCAGGCCCTGCTTGTTATGGAAGAGGGGGAGAAGAACCAACTGTTACAGATGTCAATGTGTTCTTAGGCTATATTAATCCTGACAACTTCCTGGGAGGGGAAATGAAGCTTGACCGTTCGTTAGCTGAAAAAGCTATTCGCACACGCATTGCAGACCCGCTTGGCATTTCAACAGTAGAAGCGGCCCTTGCCATCTCGCAAATCGTAAATAGTGATATGTCGAATGCTGTCCATTTTGTGACAACACAGCGCGGACATGACCCGCGCAACTTTGCCTTAATGGCCGTTGGTGGTGCAGGAGCCATTCATGCTGGAAAACAGGCAGAAGATCTTGGAATCAATACGGTGATTGTTCCCTCTTTAGCTCCTGTTTTTTGCGCACTCGGTGATGTCGCAGCAAATCTAAAGGTAACAGAACTGAGAACCCGCTTTGAAAGCATGAACCAAGTGGATCTTCAAGCGATGAATGCTGATTTTGAAAAGATGGAACAAACAGCTCGTGAAAAACTAGGCGGACAATCCGTAACGGATCAGTATGAAACTCGTCGTTATATTGATATGCGCTATGCAGGAGAGGTGCATGAAGTTACTGTGCCAGTAAAATCAAGAACTCGCCGAATTACGGAGCTGAACCTTGAAGCAACGGTTACCGATTTTCATGAGCTTCATGAAAGAATGTTTGCTCACAAAGATCCAGGTCACGAAATTGAAATTTTAAATCTTCGCCTTGACCTTGTAGGGGTGAGAGAGCCGTTAAAGTTGAAAGAGGAGCCTTTCCAACAGGAGGACCCTGCTCAAGCACAAACGGGTGAGCGCGAGATGTATTTTGACACGGAGCCGACGCGGACGCCTATTTACGACGGTTCCTTGCTGGAACCAGGAAACCTGATAGTTGGGCCCGCGATTATCGAACAGTGGGGAACAACGATTGTCGTTTACCCGGGGCATGAGGCTTTGATCGATTCTTACCGCAACTGTGTCATTGAAGTCAAACACTCTCCTGCCCAGCAAAGGAGTGGAAATGAATGATCCAAGCGCAAATTTTATACAGCAAGCTACAGTCCATCGGCAGAGAAGTGGGAGATAATTTGCAACGAATTTCCCGCTCTCCCTTGTTGTCCCAGGATCGGGCGTTTGCTACAGCCATTTTTACCAATGAGTTAAAAATAGCTATTCAACACCAATATGAGCCAGAGCACTTATTTGCCTTAAAAGAAAGTGTAGAGAACCTGTTTGACTATTTTTCTTTTGATATTGCGGATGGGGATGTATTATTGGTGGCTGATCCCTACAGCGGTGGAACGAAAGGGCAATCTTTGACGATGGCAGCTCCTTTATTTGTAGAAGGAGAGCTCGTGCTTTTTCCTGCTATTCGCGCACAAATGATGGATCTGGCCGGTGAATACCCGGGTGGTTTTCATCCGGATGCTTTTGAGGTATGGCAGGAAAATATGCGTATTACACCGATCAAGCTTTATAAACAAGGGGTACTGCAAGCGGATATTTTACGGTTTTTATTATCTAACAGCCGCATACCTACTTCCTTCAAATCGGATTTAGAGACAATGTACACATGCTTGCGCGGAGCTCAGCAACAACTCAAAAAACTTCTTGGCAGCTATGGGCAGCAGAAAGTAGATGCATCCATTGAAAGCATTTTTCAATACAGTCGAAAACGAGTGGAGCAACATTTATCACAGCTTCCCAAAGCAGGGCTGAAAGCTCTGGTGGAATTTGAAACGACACAAGGAGATAAAAATGCCATCGATGTGAGCATTACCATTCCGAACAACGCTGTTGAAATTGATCTGACTGGCTCCTCCATGCAGTCAACGAAGCCTATTAATTCCCCGATAGCTTTGACAAAAGCATTTTCGGTTTGGCCGTTTCTCGCAACGATTGCCGATGAACTCTCGATTAATGAAGGTACGCTGGAACCGTTTAACATCAAAACAAAGGCCGGAACGATACTAGACCCACAATTTCCAGCAGCTACTGCTTTAGCACCAAGCATGACAGGGCATTTTCTTGCTGAAGCGATCTATCGGGCTATTCAAAATGGCCAGGGTCCGACAGAGGAATTTCCCCCGATTTACGGAACTGGTCCACAAGCCATTTTCTATCCTGAGCTTGGGACAAGAGCTGAAACCCAATCGATTGTCCTTGTCCCTGGATATCCTTCCACGGATAAAGGTTTTGGACCGCCTGCTCTATTTGGACAGAGGCTGCTTGTGTCGGCGGAAGAGTTAGAACTTTATCATGGCTTCAAGATAGTTTCTCGCGAGTGGACGGATAGGAAGGAAGAGTTGAAAGTCTCCTTGCTGAATCAGGATGAGGATGTTTATTTTAACTTGATTTTACCTTTTAGTGAAGATGGGGACTATGGATCTGTTACAAGAGAGGGAGAAGGAAAAGAAACGTTTTATCAAAGTATAGTCAATCAACATGTGAAGAAAGGCGATCTCCTCGTCTTTACATACCCCGGAAAGGAGGAGCAATGATGATAAACCAAGAGGTAATCTTGTCACAGGTGGTTGGAGGCTCACTTGATGCAATTGCGCGAGAAATGAGCGCAACGGTTACGAGAACAGCGCGTTCACCACTTTTTAATGAAGCACATGATTTTACAACAGGCGTGTTTGATCTTTCCGGAAAGAAATCCCGGCTCGTTGCACAAGCTCCTGGATGTACTTTGCACTTGTATGCAGTTGTAGGGGCAGTTGATCATTTATTGGATGCTTTTCGGTATGATCTTCATCCAGGCGATATTCTGCTTGTAAATGATCCGTATCATGGCGGCTCACACAGCCTTGATTGGACGATTGTCATGCCAGTTTTTTATAATCGAAAGCCGATTCTGCTGCCAGCCGTACGCAGTCACATGGGAGATAATGGCGGACCGGTTGCCGGCGGATACAATCCGCGCTCACAAGATATTTGGCATGATGGGCTTCGTATCCCACCGTTAAAAATTTATGAGCGTGGCGAGAAGCGGAGAGATGTATTTGATTTAATCATCGCCAATAATCGTCTTTCTCATTGGCTTGAAGGAGATTTAAATGCGATGATTGGCGCTTGTAAACTAGCTGCTAGCCGAATTCAAACAATGCTCGATAAGTATAGCGATGAAAAGGTAATCAAGGCCATCGATCACCGCATTCAATATACAGAAAAACGGGTTCGCGATGAGATCGCCAGCTGGCCGGACGGCACTTATATTGGAGAAACGTTTGCCGATCATGACTTCCAAGGGAATCGTGACATTAGAGTTAAGGCAACCGTGACTGTGAGCGGCAGTGATCTTCATATCGACTTTACTGGATCTTCGCCACAGGTAAAGGGCTTTATCAACAGTCCGCTCTCTAATACTACTTCATTTGCTTTTGTTGGAATATCGACTTGTTGTGAGGAGGACATTCCAGTTAATGAAGGGTATATGAACCCGGTGACAGTAACGGCGCCATTAGGAACAGTGGTTAATCCACGCCTTCCTGCTCCGTGTGGGCATGCGACCGCTTGTGTAGGAGCAGAGATTGCCGAGGCTGTGCTCCAAGCCCTTTCCCAATGTGCTCCTACCCGTGTAGGGGTTAATGCTCATAAGTTGCCACTTGCTTATTCTCATGGAAAGTATGATGATGGCAAACCGTGGGTAAATTTGAATTTTTACGGCTACACGGGCGGTGCGGGAGCTGCTTATGAAACAGACGGCTGGGGCCTTTATCCTCCTGTAATGACCGGGGTTATTCTCCCGTCGATTGAAATGAATGAAGTTCAGTATCCAAGCCGTGTCTTAAAGCACGAATATACTAGTGATTTTACGGGTGCTGGCCGCTGGAGAGGCACACCTGGACTAGATGTACAAATTCAGCATTTAAAGGAAAGTGCCACAAGTGTGATGATGGCAGGAGTACGAAATACAACAAAAGGCTACTGTGAGGGCCTTCATGCCCCGGCAAACAAAGTGATTGTCAATTATGGAACAGAAGAAGCACAGGAAATTGATGAAACGGCTTTTGAAGTGAAAATGCCGGCAGGGGGGATTATCCAGTTTTACCGAGCCGGCGGCGGTGGCTGGGGAGATCCATTTGAGAGGGACCCGGAAAAAGTGTTAGAGGATGTCTTAAATGAATTTGTAAGCATAGAATCCGCATGGCGCGACTATGGGGTCGTCATCGACGCTAAAACGCAAACGATTAACTATGCAGAAACCGAACGCATCCGTGCTTCTCGTTTGTTATAAATAAATTCTGCCAGGAGAGAAAAGAGCGGACTAAAATGGGTGTATAAAAAGCCTTTTTAGTCCGCATTTTATTTTTGTCGGGATTCACAGACCGCCATTAATCCTACTAATAAAGCGATTAAGAATATTAGAGGAAGTTTTATCTTTTCGGCATACCAATCCGTAATAAACGGGAGTTGAGAAGGGCAATTCCAGATCTATAGTGATCAAGTCATGGGTTAATTCCGCTTGTGTATCCGCAAATGAATAATCAAGCCCTATCGTCACAGCGATTCCTTGTTTCACGGCATTTTGTATAGCACGAGTATTATTGGTTATAAATAACACGTTCACGTCTCCGTATTGAGCAATTAACTCGTATGCATCCGTTCTAATGAACTCATCATCGTACAACACTAGCGTATGGCCGGAAAGCTGATGAGGACGTATGGTTTTATTGAGTGAAAGAGGAGAGTTTTTATTTACTCCTACTACAAGTTTCCCTTCTAATACCCGGTCAAAGTAACATTCCTTTTCTTTCTGTGCAATTTCCTCTGATAGGACGATAAAGCCTATATCCACATGATTAGTATGTATATCCTCTAATATTTCCTTCGTTCCTTTTTCGATAATTTCTATTTTGACCTTTGGAAAATCTTTTTTGAAACTGGAGACGGTATCTACCAGCAAATGCATCGGCCCGGGGATCGTTGCAATTCTTAAATGACCGCTCAGCGCATTGGTATAAGATTGGGCTTCTTCCAGCATCTCATCCACTTTTATCAAAATTTCATTTGCCTTCGTGATAATGGCCATTCCTTCAGGGGTTGGAGTTGCGCCAATGCCTCGGGAACGAGTAAACAAAGAAAGCCCCAGCTCTGATTCGAGAAGAGAAATAGACTGGCTTATGGCTGGCAGTGTAACATTTAAGTTTTTTGACACTTGAGTAAAAGAGCTGGTTTTTGCTGCTTCCACAATGTACCTCATTTGTTCAAGATTCATATCATTTCTCCTTATTAAGTAAAAGTTAATTTATAAATAAATATATATAAATTTTAATTAATAAACTAGAGGGGTAAAATATAAAAGAAGAATTTTTTAAAGTAAAAGAACACAATCTAAACAACTATAGGGGGGAAGTATAGGTGAATAGCAAAAGAGTAGTCGTTATAACAGGCGGAGCAAGCGGCATAGGAAGACAGGCTGCGATGAAGTTTGCTAAAAAGGGAGATCAGGTCGTAGTAGCAGACTTTAACGAAACAAGCGGACAAGAAACTGTTAATCTGATTACATCTAATGGTGGAGAAGCGGTCTTTGTAAAAACAGATGTATCAAAATACGAAGAGGTGGAATTCTTAGTTGAAAAGGCTGTTGAAACCTATGGCAAGATTGATGTGATGTTTAACAATGCTGGAATTGGCCGCAGTACTCCTGTTTTGGAGCAGGATTTAAATGATTATCATAGCGTTATTAATGTAAATCAACATGGTGTGGCTCATGGCATCATCGCTGCAGGCAAAAAAATGAGGGAATTAAATAGCAAAGGAGTGATCATTAATACGGCATCTGTATTTGGTTTTCTAGCCTCTCCTGGTACATTTGCTTATCATGCAACAAAAGGAGCCGTGATTATGATGACAAAATCGGCCGCGCTTGAATTAGCTCAGTATGGAATTAGGGTCATTGCTGTAGCGCCAGGTGTGGTGGACACACCTATTATCCAAGGATATAAGGATAGCGGATTGATTGAATCGATGAAAGCAAAAGTGATGGGAAATAAATTGACCCAGCCGGAGCAAATAGCGGATTCTATTTATCTTCTTTCTTTAGAAGAAGCCAGTGCTATTAATGGAAGTGTAGTTATGGTTGATGAAGGGTATGCTTCTTTTAAATAAACATTCTAATCAATAATACAGAAGGGATGCGTTTTTATTATGAGATTTAAGGACAAGGTATCTATCGTTACTGGCGGGGCAAGCGGAATAGGAAAAGAGACAGCTACTTTGTTTGCAGAAGAAGGAGCGAAGGTTGTCATTGCTGATTTCTCTGAACAGGGAGCCGAAGTGGCAAAAGATCTCACATCAAAAGGACATGCCGTGCACTTTATAAAAACAGATGTCACCATAGCAGAGGATGTGCAAAACTTAATTTCTGAAACCGTCAAGCTGTTTGGCCGGCTTGATATCGTCTTTGCCAATGCAGGCATTGCCAACGATGGCCCCATTCATAAGCTGGACGCTGAAGCTTGGAAGAAAACGATTGACATCAACCTTACCGGTGTATTTTTAACCGATAAATATGCGATTGAACAAATGAGGGCACAAGGGACAGGCGGGGCAGTTGTCAACTGTGGGTCTATTCATAGCTTTACGGGGAAATCTGGAGTGACTGCCTATGCTTCTGCAAAAGGCGGAGTAAAACTGCTAACTCAGACACTCGGCATTGACTATGCTAAAGAAGGCATTCGGGTAAATGCCGTATGTCCAGGCTATATTGATACACCGCTTATTAAAGGAAGAAGTGAAGCCATTAATGAACACCTTATCAGCCTGCACCCAATGGGCAGGCTAGGGAAGGCAGAGGAAGTCGCAAAGGCCGTCTTATTTTTAGCAAGTGAGGATGCCTCCTTCATTACGGGAACTACTCTGTTAGTAGATGGCGGATATACAGCTCAATAAAGATAAAAACAAGAGAGAAACCATGCTGGTTTCTCTCTTGTTTTTATCTAGATCAAGTACAAATAGGCCGAAAAAACTGGGCAGTCAAATAGCTTCCTAGGCTAGGGAAATCTATCAGTGAAAAACGATTTCGAAAAATTTATGAAGGATTGGCTATCTAAAGTTATCTAATCAATTTCAGCCTTACAGTTCTCTTTCAAATCTTATAGCATGCTTGCTGTTAGCAGTTCAAAAAATTATATAATCTCATAAAAAAGGTGGATTTAGAAACACTTTTTTCTTTTTATTTCCAATAGTATGATTATTCCTGAAGACTTGATATGAACAGATATTAAGTTTTTACCATCTGCGAGCGACAGAATGAGAAAGAATTTAGACAACGATATGATTTTTATTCCTCATCTAAGTTTTCTCTTGAACCTCCAGCTACGTAAGGGGCTATAGTGAACATATACTTTATGATAGGAGGAAGGTTAATGATAGAAAGCAACAAATATTCCATTGGTGAATTTTCAAAAAAGACAGGAATATCCATTCGCACCCTACATTACTACGACGAAATCGGTCTTTTACAGCCAGAAAAGCACCCGACGTCAGGTCATCGTATTTACCATCATCAGGATATTCTTACCCTACAAAAGATTATAAGCCTAAAGTTTCTCGGATATAGCTTGGATAAAATCATTGACTTGTTACAAAAGCCAAGCTTTACCGTTGATCTAACGGACACTTTAACTCTCCATTTACAAGCGTTAGAGAAAGAGAAAGAACGAATTGAGCAATCGATGACGGCTATCAAAAGAGTAATTAAGTTGCTGAAGGATGAAGGGGAAGTGGATGGTGCCATATTATTTAGTCTTATCCATGGCATGCAAACAGAAAGTATACAAACAAAATGGATGGAGCGGCATAAGCTGACGGAGGTCGTTGAGGAATTAACGATGAAGACAGAAGAAGAGAAAACTACATTAGACCAAACGTTTGTTCAAATGGCTAAGGAAGTAAAAAAATTGTACGGCCAGTCAGTGGAAGACCCAAAAGTGCAAAACATGATTAGAGAATATATAGAAGCTTCCTTTGAGTTTCTTGGTGAGGAGTTGATTCAAAAATTAGCTGATGTCGACATGGAAGAACTGGATATTCAAGAACTAGAAGAAATGTCCCCTTCCCCCTTTACAGAAGATGAACAAAAATGGCTCAATCAAGCGATGGAATATTATATGAAACAGACAGAATCATAATAGAAGAGGGTTTTTTATAGACGGTACTTCATTAAAATAACAATTGTTAGCCTTCAAAAGAACATGCTCTAAAATGGTTGGAGGATTTCAATGAACTTCCCTCTATAGCTAAAGTCGTAAAATCCATTTTGATTAATCTATTTCAAAATGGATTTTTTTGTTGGGATGTATCAAAACCTTCTTTAATTAGGAAGAGTAGTCATGAAAAGATCTGATTGTTTTATTATATCTAACGTATATGAAAAAAGATTATAATATGATTTATCCATTCTTTGCTTTTATAAAATCTTACTATTCGGTTATTTCATGGTATCTTTATAGTAAAGATTTTTGAATGGGGATGAAGGAATGGAGGATATAAGAGAGTTAGAGTTGAGAGCGATTCTGGCTGCTTCGAATGATAATATCGTAATTACGGATGGACAGGGGGTAGTGTTAAGGGCGAGTCCAAGCTGCCTGGCAATTTATGGAGAAGCAGCAGACAAGCTAATCGGTATGAATGTTGAAGAACTAGAGCAAAGAAATATTTTTTCGCCCTCTGTAACGAAGAAAGTATTAGCGGAGAAAAAGGAAGTTCAGCTCATGCAATATACATCCACTGGCCGAGTTGTTATGGCTACTGCTTTACCTGTCTGTAATGATGAAGGAGAGATTATTCGCGTTATCAGCTTTTCACATGATTTAACGGAAATTCAACAATTAAAGGAAGATTATGAAGAGCTGAGAACAAAGATGGCTTATTACCAATCGGAAATTAAGGAATTAAGGCAGAAAGATGATAGTTTTCGAGGAACAGTAATGAGAAGCAAGGAACTTCGCCAAATATGGCAGCTCATTCAACGAGTGGCGAAGTCAGATGCGACCGTTGTTTTTCTTGGTGAATCAGGCGTCGGGAAAAATGTATTTGCCAGAGCTATTCATGAGGGAAGTCGCCGGCAGAATGAGGTATTCATTGAAGTAAATTGCAGTGCGATCCCCGAATCGTTGTTTGAATCGGAAATGTTTGGTTATGAGAGAGGGGCTTTTACGGGTGCTAATAAGGAAGGAAAGCCTGGACTGATTGAAACGGCAAATGAAGGCACGTTGTTTCTTGATGAGGTAGGTGAATTGCCATTAGCGCTTCAATCTAAGCTGTTAAAGGTTATTCAAGAGAAAAAAGTAACAAGAATTGGTGGGACGCAGCAAAAGAATATCGACTTTCGGATTGTTGCTTCAACAAATCGGGACTTGGAACAGATGGTCAAGGAGGGGAAATTTCGCAGGGATCTCTTTTATCGCTTAAATGTTATACCGATTCACATCCCTCCACTCAGAGAACGGAAGGATGATATTATTCATTTATGTAATTTTTATCTAAAAAAATTTAATGAAAAGTACGAATCTAATAAAGTATTCCATGTAACAACGATCAATGAGCTGCTCGCTTACGATTGGCCGGGAAACGTGCGGGAGCTGGAAAATTTAATCGAGCGTCTCGTGGTGGCGACGGAAAGTGTCGTCATTTATCCGTCATCTCTTCCTTTTTACTCAGCCACTAACTCCAACTCTGCTCTCACAGAACAGGAAAGTGCACTAGAGGAAATGGAAGAAAAGCGCTCATCCTTACGCGAGGCGCTAGAAGAAGTAGAAATCCGCTGGTTAAAGAGAGCAGCCAGACAGTATAAAACAACTTATGAAATGGCCAGTTACTTAGGAATTAGTCAGTCTAGTGTCGTTAGAAAGCTAAATAAGTATCGTATTAATTCATAAATGCATTAAGAGTCAGTTTTGCATGAAGATTTCCTTTTTTAATGCAAAACTGACTTAATTATGTTTGTTCAACTAGCCTGTTTGTGATGAAAATGAGTTGGCATAGTTATTGCAATAGTTAACATGCAAAACATCTATTTTATGACACAGGAGGCTTATTACTATGTATCAACCAAAAGATTCTTCTAAATCCCCTCGTTTTTGTGGTGTGCGTACATTTATGAGATTGGAACAACTTCAGACGACGGACAACATTGATTTTGCTGTACTCGGCGTGCCTTTTGACACGGCGGCATCCAACCGTACAGGACAGCGGCTCGGTCCCCAGCATATTCGTGATTTTTCTGTCTTGCTTCGCCCATATAATCCTGACATGGATATTGATATTTTTGAGTATTGTTCAGGTGTGGATTATGGAGATATCGATGTTATTCCGGGCAATATCCACCGTACATACGATAACATTGTCGCCGGGCTTGAACCACTTTTAGAAAAGGATGTGACTCCGATCATTATGGGCGGAGATCATTCGATTTCTCTGGGGAATCTGCGGGCTTTTTACAAAAAGTATGGCCCGGTTGCGCTTGTCCATTTCGATTCGCATGGAGATACGTGGGATAACTACTATGGAGAAAAATACATGCATGGAACGCCTTTTCGCCGTGCAGTAGAGGAAGGGTTAGTGGATGTGGATCATTCCATCCAAATTGGAATGAGAGGGCCGCTTTATAGTCCAGATGATATTGAAGATGCACGCAGGCTGGGATACGAAGTGATTCCGATGAAAGAAGTAAGGAAGATTGGATTTGAAAAAGTCATGGAACGGATTCATGAACGGACAAAAGGACGTCCTGTTTTCGTTTCCTATGATATTGATTTTGTCGATCCAGCCTATGCTCCGGGAACAGGCACACCGGAAGTTGGTGGGCCGACAAGCTATGAAGCGCTTGAGTATGTGAGGGGATTAGATGGATTAAATGTGGTGGGATTTGACTTAGTGGAAGTGTTGCCAACCTATGATAGCAATGAAATTACCGCTGTTCTGGCTTCCTCTATCATTTATGAAATGATTACGTTGACTGCTTTGAAGAAGCGTCGCCATGAGGAGAAAGCAAACAAACAATCTGAACAGAAACTGATGAGGTGATAGCTGTTTACATAAGAAAGGGGGAAGATAAATGAACGTACTCGATGTTATTATCATGATCGGTTACTTTTTGCTGTTAGTTATTGTCGGTATCATTGGTTCAAGACGGGCAAAAACCTCGGAAGATTATGTATTGGCAGGGAGAAATTTAGGGTTTTTTATGTATTTTGGATGTCTGGGCGCCGTTATTTTAGGTGGCGCCTCTACAATAGGTACCACAAAACTTGGCTATGAATTTGGTATATCAGGTATGTGGCTTGTTGTCATGCTGGGGTTAGGGATTATGACGCTAGGAATTTTTCTTGCTAAACGAATTTCTCATGTAAAAGTAATGACAATTAGCGAGTATCTTAGTAAGCGCTTTAGCAAAGAAGCGGGCCTTGTCAGTGCTCTTATTGCCGCTATATATGCGATGATGGTTTCTGTAACCCAAGTGATAGGGATGGGAACCATTTTAAACGTGCTGCTTGGCTGGAATTTATCAGTATCTATGCTTGCAGGTGGTGGGATTGTCTTATTTTACACTATCCTCGGCGGCATGTGGTCGGTAACGATGACAGATATTGTCCAATTTATCATTATGACCATTGGTATTTTCCTAATTATGCTTCCATTAAGTCTTTCAAAAGCAGGGGGCTGGTCAGCGCTGCAGACACGTTTGCCTGACTCTCACTTTGATTTTTCAGGGATTGGCATAGATCAAATTTTTCAATTTTTCTTGCTGTTTGCTCTGGGAATGGTAGTAGCCCAAGATATTTGGCAGCGAATATTCACAGCCAAGACTCTTGATATTGCTAGAACAGGAACAGTGGCAGCAGGGGTATATAGCTTGTTTTATGGAATTGCTGTCAGCATAATTGGAATGTGTGCATTCATCGTTTTGCCAAATTTAGAAAATACACAAAATACATTTGCAAGTATGGCCATCGCTACACTTCCACCCGGTGTGTTAGGCTTAGTTGTAGCAGCAGTTGTCTCGGCTCTCATGTCTACTGCCTCAGGGACACTGTTAGCCTCATCCACTTTAATTTCTAACGATATCATTAAACAATTTTTTTATAAACATGCAACTGATCAGCAATACTTGGTCATTTCAAGAATAGTAACCATGGTAGTAGGGATTTTCACGATGGTTTTTGCGTTGTGGATCCAAGATGTGCTTGTTGCTTTGGATGTCGCATATGCACTGCTATCAGGTGGCATTTTTGTGCCGGTTATTTTCGGATTCTTCTGGAAAAAGGCCACTGCGAAAGCAGCCTTCTATTCTATCATCACCAGTACGATCGTTATATTAGTAAGCCTTGCCATGGAAGGGATTACTTCTACAAATCCAATTATGTATGGTATCGCTACTAGTTTCATCGTAATGATTGCAGTGTCCTATATTCAACCTGCTAAAAAAGAGGAAGACTCAAACCATGCCTCATTTAAGGCAGTGAAATAGCATACAGAGTTTCAACAATTATTATAGGAAGAGAAACTGCGGATTTATTTAAATAGTCTTATCGAACCTTCCATCGGCAACACTGGTGGAAGGTTTTTTACATGATTGTTCTTATACAAGTATTTACTATTGCTTCCTTAACTAACTGGTTTAACAACTTTATAATAAATAAAGCTAGCTGCCAAATCGGTGCTGAATTAAAAGGGATGGAGAAATAGCGCTCCCTTCACATGTTGTTGACTCCCAGTGATAAACTTTTCAATCTGCTGTACACTTAAAGATAAATAGAACAAAGGCAGAGGATACGATTGAAAATGCATAGAGTGACACTTCAGACAAAGATTCTGGGACTAGTATTATCTTTAAGCTTATTTTTAATTTTTATGTTAACAGCTTATTTTACGTACATGGAAGGAAAACAGATTGCAGAAGATAGAGGGCGCCTGGCTCTGGAATTAGCGAAAACGATCGCCTCCATGCCAACGATCGTTGACGCCTTCCAATCAGAGGACCCAGCAGGAATCATCCAGCCGATTGCTGAAAAGATAAGGCAAGAAGTAGGAGCTGAATTTATCGTGGTCGGGAACGCAAAGGAAATTCGGTATTCTCATCCTATCCCATCAGAGATAGGAAAAATGATGATTGGCGGGGACAATGCACGGGCGATCAAAAAAGGGGAATCTTATGTGTCCGAAGCGCATGGTTCGCTGGGCCTTTCGATGCGAGGGAAAGCACCGATATTCGATAAAGAGGGCCACATTATTGGAATTGTCTCTGTTGGGTTTTTAGTAGAAGATGTTCAGCAACAAATTTTTAGGGATTTATCAAAAGAGATTGGCGTATCAGTAATTGCTCTTATAATATCGGTTATTGGCAGCTACTTGCTTGCTAGAAGCATTCGCAGAGATACATTAGGATTAGAACCTTATGAAATTGCTCGTTTATATAAAGAAAAAAATGCAGTGCTTCACTCAGTGAAAGAGGGGATTTTAGCCGTTGATCGGGATGGGGTGATCAGGTCCATGAATCAGCCGGCCAAAACATTACTTAATATCAAAGAGTCCGTTCGAGATTTGAAGGTGGGTGACCTCTTTCCTTCTGTATACTTGTATGAGGTGCTCGAATCAGGGAAGCCACGAGTAGATAAAGAAATGCAATGGGCGCATAAGAAAATTATTATGAATTGTACGCCGATTTTTGAGGATAACAAAGTCAGTGGTGCAGTTGTTTCGTTCCGCGATAAAACAGAAATTGAGCAAATGATTAACACATTATCAGAGGTAAAAGTGTATTCTGAGGATTTAAGGGCTCAAACTCATGAATTTACCAATAAATTATATGTGCTATCCGGCTTGCTTCAGCTGGGAAAATATGATGAAGCAATCGACATGCTGCAAAGTGAAACAGCTGAACTGCAATCTATCAATCGAATTGTTTTTGAACAGATAAAGGACACAAAAGTACAAGCTATCTTACTGGGGAAGCTGGGCAAAGCATCTGAAAAAAAAGTAGCGTTTGAGATAGACTCACAGAGCTATTTAGATGCATTGCCAGACCATATAAAGCTGTCTGAACTGACCTTAATTCTTGGCAATATCATTGATAATGCGTTTGATGCTGTTTCCAGTGAGAAGGAACCGATTATCAATTTTTTTGCAACCGATATTGGAGAGGATATTATCTTTGAAGTGAGCGATAATGGAGGAGGGATCAAACAAGAAGAGCTCTCCCTCATTTTTGAGCGGGGTTTTACGTCGAAAGAGGGTGAAGTTCCGAGCGGCTATGGCCTTGCAAATGCTGATCAGGCTGTAAAAGAGCTGGAAGGGCTGATTGAAGTGCATAGCGAGCCAGGAAATACGATCTTTACAGTTTATCTGCCTAAAAGACAGGAGGGGAAGAAAAATGGCTAAAATAAAAGCAGTCATTGCAGAGGATGATTTTCGTGTGGCAGACATTCATGAGAAGTTTCTGAATAAGTTTGACCAAATAGAGGTGATTGGGAAAGCATTGAATGCTGAACAGACTCTTGAGCTGCTGGATGAGCAGCAACCGGATTTGCTCCTTCTTGATGTATATATGCCGGATCAGCTCGGCTCCGACCTGCTGCCGGTTATTCGGGAAAATCACCAGCAGGTAGATATATTGATGATCACGGCAGCAACCGATAGAGAAATACTTGAAAAGGCCCTTCACTATGGTGTCGAATATTTCTTGATTAAGCCGGTAAAGATGGAGCGATTCAACCAAATCATTGAAGAATATCTTAAGAAGTCTCAGCTTTTGCGTTCTACACAGGAAGTAGATCAAGAGATTGTTGATATGGTTTTTAATAAACTTTCCAAGCATTCAGCCGCAATCAATCGGGAAACCTCGCTGCCAAAAGGGGTGGATGAAATCACACTGTCGAAGGTAACAGAGGTTCTGGCTAAAAGTGACAAAGGATTATCCGCTGAACAAGCAGCTGATCAAATTGGCGCTTCAAGAACAACGGCCAGGCGTTATTTAGAATATTTAGTATCCATTCAGGAATGTAGAGCTGAAGTAGTATATGGGGTAGTCGGAAGGCCTGAGAGGAAGTATTATAAAATATGATTGTCTTATTACTTGAAAGCCGAGTGGTCTAATTTAGGGTCAAGCGGTTTAAGAACGGGATGATATGAATCGTTTTCATATCATCTTTTTTTGGGAAGCAATGCTTGTTTCGGCTGCTCAACCTCCAATTACATGAATAGTGGATGCTTAAAAAAATGCATAATAGTAGTCCCCCAAAAAGTCTTTCTTACTTAAAGAATAGTGAGGCTAAAATAAAACCAATCAGCAGTACAAGAATTAGAATGCCCATGCCTTTCCAACTTAAACTACCTGCTAAATCAGCAAGGTTTCCCATTCCAGCTTTATTAAATGCATCATTTAAATTTCCAGCGGGATTTCTTTTTAATTCTTCTTGTCTTCGTCTTTCTCTTGCTCGTTGGGGCGTTTCTTTCTCTTGCATCATTTTAAAACCTCCTATTCTGTGGTTCCACTATAGTTTGTTAACAGATCATCATGTTTGAGATGATTTTAACAGAATACGGAAAATGGCTAAACAGCTATATCCGAAGAAATACTTTTTGCAAAAACAGCCCTCTTATCTCTCGTATCAGGAAATGCAGATTTGGCTATTTCATTTACTATAAACTAGAAAACTCTCTTACAGCAATCAGGTAGGAGAGGTAAATTCGAACAGACATGTTGTCATTAATCTATATAGATGGCATGATGCGGAGAGATATTCCACTTCTATATACTGTTTATTTTAAATCTTTCGTGAACAAAATGAACAAAATTTTCAAAATAAACTCAAAACACATTAAATTGATAACGCTTACAAAATAGAAGGGACCGCTTACAATTTAATTAATTAGAATGAAGGGGTGAATAATATGTTAGCTATATTAGGCTTTCTGATGATATTGGTATTTATGGCTTTAATTATGACTGGACGGCTATCAGCGATGATTGCTCTTATTGTCGTACCTGTTGTATTTGCTCTTATAGGAGGTTTTGGCAGTGAGATCGGCCCCATGGCGTTAGAGGGGATTAAAAGTGTGGCTCCCACAGGTATCATGATTTTGTTTGCCATTCTTTTCTTCGGTATTTTAATTGATGCAGGAGTATTTGATCCTATTATCAGTACCATTCTTAAGCTGGTGAAAGGGGATCCTGTAAAAATTGCTATCGGAACGGCGGTATTAGCTCTTCTTATTTCATTAGATGGAGATGGTACGACTACCTATATGATTACGATTTCAGCCATGTTGCCGCTTTATAAAAGAATTGGCATGAAGCCGCTGATATTAGCAGGAATTGCTGTTTCCGCCTCAGGAGTAATGAACCTTCTTCCATGGGGAGGCCCGACAGCCAGGGTCATGACGGCTTTGAAACTTGAAATGTCAGATGTATTCACGCCTGTTATACCTTCCATGCTTGGCGGGGTTCTGTTTGTTTTATCCATGGCTTATCTGCTTGGCAGAAAAGAAAGAAAGCGGATTGGCATCATTGAGCTGGATTTTGGCACAGTTGCTCGCGAGTTGGCGGCTACTGCAGAAGAGAGCTATCTGAAGCGTCCCAAGCTAATTCTTTTTAATTATGCTTTAACCATTATCCTTTTAGTTTCGTTGATTATGGAATTATTGCCGACAACTGTATTGTTCATGCTTGGCTTTGCTGTTGCGATTACCGTGAACTATCCAAAAATGAGTGATCAAAAGGAAAGGGTGGCCAACTATGCGGATAATGCCCTTTCTGTCGTTTCTATGATTTTTGCTGCCGGGGTTTTTACAGGGCTTCTTTCAGGGACAGGCATGGTGGATGCCATGGCGAACTCAATGATTCGGCATATTCCGGAAGGGATGGGTTCTCATTTTGCTGTTATTACAGCGATTATTAGTGCGCCGTTTACCTTCTTTATGTCCAATGATGCTTTTTACTATGGTGTGCTGCCATTGCTTGCAAAAGCAGGGGCCGCCTATGGAATAGATCCTGCTATGATTGGAAGGGCTTCTCTTTTTGGACTTCCTGTTCACTTGCTAAGCCCGCTTGTTCCATCTACTTATCTTTTAGTTGGAATGGTAGGAGAAGACTTTGGTGAACTGCAGCGCGCTTTTTTAAAGTGGGCATGCGGTTCAACATTGGTTCTGCTTATCGTTGCTCTCCTTTTAGGAATTATTCCTTGGTAATCTAACAAAGGGAAGGTCGGCAAGGCCCTAACAATGAAATAAGAAACATTCAATAAAGCAGGCGATTCCCGCTTGCTTCTTTTCTTTTATCAAAAATCAAATATAGAGCAATAGTCAAGAGGTGAACAAAGTTATGATATTTTATCAAATTATATTACAGGTTATTTTTCCATTGTTTCTAATGATCGGGGCGGGGGCCTGCCTTCATCGTATGTTAAAACTTCACCTAGCTACATTATCTGCCATAACGATCAATTTTTTGCTTCCAGCCGTTTGCTTTGTCAATATTTATAAAAGTAACTTATCAGGAAGGTTAGTTGGCCAAACACTTTTGTTTTTATTACTTTTTAATTTGCTTCTTGCTGTTATCAGCCTTCTTTTTGCGAAAGCCAATCGGTTTGATCGTCAGTTATCGGCTGTTTTTAAGAACAGTTTCGTTTTGAGCAATTCAGGAAACTATGGTCTTCCGGTCAGTGAACTTGTTTTTGTCGCCAATCCAGCTGGTACCGCTATCCAAGTCATCGTGTCTATCTTTCAAAATTTGCTTACCTTTACTTATGGGGTCTATAATTCAATCTCTGCTCAAAGCAGCGGAAAGGATCTTATTAGGAAAATAATGAAACTGCCTGTTATTTATGCTTTAGTTATCGCTATTATATTGCGTTGGGCAAATGTAGATGTTCCCGATTTTATCTGGCAGCCCATCGAGAATGCGTCTGAAGCTTTTTCTGCTATTGCTCTTATAACCCTTGGCGCACAAGTCGCTTATTTAAAGATCACTCATATTTCTAAACCTGTTGCATGGATAGTCATCGGGCGGTTGATTATTTCTCCTTGCGTCGCTTTGCTGATTATATTTTTCCTCGGCTTATCTGGTACAGTGGCTCAAGCTCTTTTTATTGCCAGTTCCTTTCCGACTTCGCGGAATAGTGCATTGTTAGCTCTTGAACATAACAATTACCCGGATATGGCCTCCCAAGCGGTTCTGTTGACGACTGTTTTTAGCAGTGGAACCGTAGCGGTTGTTATTTATTTATCATCTTTCTTTTAGTAGCATCCTTTTTATAGATAAGCTTTATTTAGATAAATACGAGCAAAACAATAACTTGGGACGGTTGAACATTAGAAGATTAAGTGGTGCTTTGAATATTGGCACGTCCTACCGAAAAAAGTGTTGAAAGAAATAACAGAACAGGTAAAATAAACGCTTACCTAACAAGATAATCTGTGTATCCTCTCCATCTTCTTCTTTGCTAAATGAGGGGCTCTTGTTTCTAATTTTTCAGAGGCGTAAAATAAAAATCAGTGGAATTCTTTTAGTCGTCCTCTTTGGTCATCCCTTGATGCCCTCTTATTCTGACTGGAAAAAGAAGAGCCTTTTGGAGAGAGAACGTCGTGTTATTACATACTTTCTACTTATATAGAAGGTAACTCTACATATTAAAAAGAAAGAATTCTGATGTAAGGAGTTGACAGAAGAAAGGATGGCGGGGAACAGAATGACTTGCCCCATCTTTACTAGTTTTTTATTATCAGGTGTGTATAAACGAAGCAGCATCTATTTGAAGAATATCCAAGGTTTTATTGGTAGTTCTTTTTTTATTGGGTAATAATGAGGTAAGTGCATCAAAAGCTTTCATGGGAGACCTTGTATGGATTAATTGTAGCCGTGCATAAACCGATGTACAATATTTAGATAAGAAGGATTTTTATAGTATGTTTCTTCCAATGAAGTGCCTTGGCAAGCGATGGTCCATACATGAATCATGCGCTAGCCTACAATAGGCACTTTAAGAACATAAGCTATCGAGGGAGGGTTGTGTTTGAAAAAATATCAAGAGATATTTGTTAAGAAAATGGCTACCACTTTTCAGCAATGGAAAAGCCAACCCTTTGTTACAGAAAAGGAATTATATCGATTTCTTCATTCATTAAAAGGAACGGCTGGCTCCATTGGGCTCGAGGAGCTATCCATTCTGGCGGCTGTTAAGTTAGATCAGCTAGATGAAGAGAAAGAGAAACAGTGGAGCAAGGAGGAGTGGCAGCTTTTTTTAGCGGAATTATTAACAATCGACAATACAGCCGAACCGGAAGCCGTACCCGTTGAAGCGAAGATGGAGAAAAAAACGAGCAATGAAGTTGTGCTTTTCATAGAAAGCCATATTGAAAGATTGACTGTATTAAGGAGAGAGATGGAGAGGAAAGGCTGGGATGTGCTGGCAGCGATGACAGCAGAAAAAGGATTGTCGACCTTTGTGAACAAACATCCGGATCTTCTGCTCATTGATCTTGATCTTCCAAAAAATAGCGGGATGGAGCTGCTGGAAAAGATGAAGGAAACAGCAGGAAACCGTCTCACCCCTATTATTGCCATAAGTTCAAGCAGAGAGAAAGAGATGCGTACGAGAGCATATGAACTAGGAGTGCTAGATTATATTGAAATGCCAACTGACTCCGATGAAATTCTTATCCGGATAAAGAATAAAATGAACTATCGGGATTTAATGAGGGAAGTTGTTCTAGTCGATGAATTGACAGGGGCGTTCAACCGAAAATTCTTTAACGTAGAAATTAAACGGCAGCTCGATATATTAAAAGAATCCCACTCGCCGTTTTCTCTAGCGATTCTTGATCTGGATCACTTTAAAAAAATTAATGATACGTATGGTCACACGGCTGGAGACGATGTATTAAAGGAATTCAGCCGCATGGTTAGAAGCCGGATTCATCAGGATGACTTCTTTATCCGCTTTGGCGGCGAAGAGTTTGTGCTGCTTATGCCCGGATGTACTGGAGAAAAGGCAAAAAAGATTATCCAATCAATGATCAAGGAATTCATGCAGCATGAATTTGTATTTGAAGATCATATTATTTCGTGCAGTTTTTCTGGGGGAGTAGTAGAGGTAAATCATGCAGAAGAGAGGCCAGGAGATTTTTTGAAAAAAGCGGACCTGGCTCTTTATTCTTCTAAGATCAATGGCCGCGGGAAAGTCATGAATTATCAGGATATGAATCCTTCTGATAATAATGAGAAGCGACTGCACATCGGGATTATTGATGACGATGCAGTAATGCGTCAAATTTTGGAAGATCAGCTGCACAGGATGTCATTTAGAGGTTATCAAACGGATATCCGTTCCTTTAGGGAAGGAGAAGCGTTTTTTAAGGATGACTGGTACAAACAAGGTGGAAAGTACATTATTTTACTTGATGGTGTAATGCCAAGAATGGATGGCATGGAAGTGCTGCAGCGGCTGCGAAAAGAATTTCCGGAAGAAGATTTCGTCATTATTATGTTGACAGGAAGAAAAAGTGAGAAAGACATCGTAAAGGGGCTTGAATTAGGTGCGGATGATTATTTAACAAAGCCTTTCAGCATCAAGGAATTGGAAGCCCGTGTACGCCGGCTGGCTACGAAGATAGTCAATTGATCGTTGTTGACTAGTGAACAGGGGGGCGTATGATTACAATGTTTCGCAAAAGTATTCGCAAACAATTTCTAGCCACCATGGTTGCCATGCTATTTCTTTTAATAATCGGGGCAGGTGTCGCCTATTTTGCTGGAGAACGATTAGCAGGTAATTATATGGAAAAGCGGAGAGAAATGAATACAAAGGTGCAAGCCATCCGCTTTCTTGAGAATAGCTTTAAAAACACAGTATTTTCAATGCGCGGCTATATTGCTTTTAAAGATGAAAAAGAGCTTCAACAAGCCTACGACAATTCACGGGAGCTTCAACGGGCGATCCGTGAGTTTCAGCCGCTTGCTTCTTCTCTAGAGGAGAAGAAGCTTGTCAGGGAGCTGGCTGAATTTCGCCGGATCTATATGTATGAGCTTGTTCCTAAGGCTGCGGCTTTTGTAAAATCTAGTGATTATGAAAGCGTGCAACGATTATCAGCTTCAGGAGTAACGGATAGGATTATGTTCTTCATTAATGAAATTGAAGCTGAGAAAGCTGGGTTAAATCGAAGAATTGATACTCAATATAAGCAATTTTTAGAGCAAACGAGGACGCTTAATATTTTTCTTGCGGGATATTTTATATTTGTTTTTGTAATCACAAGCGGAGCAGTCTGGCTGCTTTCCAGAAGAATCGGGCAACCCCTTCAAGAGCTGACAGCCGCTGCAGAAAAGTTAGCGGCTGGACGTGAAGTGCATATTCGACAGATCAAAAGGACAGACGAGTTAGGGGTTCTCTCAGCTTCATTTGTCCATATGGCTAGAACGATACAGGAAAGAGAACATGAATTGACTGCCCATAACGAAGAGCTGGTCATGCAACAGGAAGAATTAGAAAAAATGCTCATAGAAACCGAAAGGATGAAAAATCAACTGCTGGAAGTTGATCAGCTGAAGTCTGAGCTTGTCAGTACGGTGAGTCATGAATTAAGAACGCCGCTTGCCAGTATTCTCGGCTTCACAGAATTAATGCTGAACCGTTCCCTGAAGGAAGAAAAACAGAGGAAATATTTAACCACTATTCATCAAGAGGCAGTGCGTCTGACAAGCTTGATTAATGATTTTTTAGACTTGCAGCGGATGGAGTCAGGCTCTTTCGTCTGTTCGTTTGCGAAGGTGGACCCTAGACTTTTAATTGAGCAAGTTATAGAAGCGGTCAATCAAACGACGGATCGTCATCATTTTCAATTAATTGACCAGCGCTCTCAGAAATGGCTGAATGGTGATCGAGAAAGACTGATTCAAGTGTTTACGAATTTAATCAGCAACGCGGTTAAGTTTTCTCCAGAAGGCGGCACGATCGTTGTTCGTCTAACGAATGATGAGCAAAAAATGTTAATAGAAATAAAAGATGAAGGGCTGGGCATACCGGCTGCCGATATCCCACATTTATTTAAAAAATTTCATCGTATTGACAATTCAGATCGTAGAAAAATTGGTGGTACAGGTTTAGGTCTAGCTATTTGCAAAGAAATAGTAGAGGCTCATGAGGGGTCCATTGCGGTTTCCTCAGAATACGGAAAGGGGAGTGTTTTCTCTATTCTTCTTCCGCTTCATCTTCAAGAAGGAGAAAAACAACTAGATCGGCCCATATAATCATAGAAATAAATTGAGAGTGGATAAGGGGAAGCTGAATGAGAATATTGATTGCCGACGATGAAGAAGTGTTAAGAATGTTAATCGTTGATACATTAGAAGAAGAGGGTCACGCGCTTACAGAAGCCGCTGATGGACAGGAGGCGATCGAGTGCTTTGAAAAGGAAGTATTTGATCTGTTGCTCGTTGACTACATGATGCCAAGGATGACAGGAATTGAAGTGATTCGAAAGGTAAGAGAGACAAGCGCTGTTAACATTGTTATGTTAACAGCAAAAACACAGCAAAAAGACTTGGAAGAAGCAAAGGAAGCGGGAGCAAATTTCTTTCTGCCAAAACCGTTTAGCCCGCTAAAGTTGATTGAGCTAATCGAGGAGTTGGAGAAAGAATAAAAACAGGGGGGATACCGTGTTAGAAGAAATTCATAGGGAGTTGGAGAAGCACTTTGAAGAAACAGTGAAAGTAAGAAGATACCTGCATCAGCACCCGGAGCTGTCATTTGAAGAAGAAGAAACTCCAAAGCTGATTGCCCGCTTGCTAACAGAAATGGGCATAGAGGTAAAAACAAAGGTTGGCGGCCGTGGAGTAATAGGTACCATTTATGGGGGGAAACCGGGAAAAACAGTTGCGCTACGAGCTGACTTTGATGCCTTGCCGATTCAGGATTTAAAGGAAGTTCCTTATCGTTCAACGGTTCCTGGGAAAATGCATGCCTGTGGACATGATGCTCACACGGCTACACTATTATCTGTTGCAAATGCATTGCAGAACAAGCGGGAGAGTCTGCAAGGAAAGGTAGTGCTTATTCATCAATTTGCCGAGGAGCTTGTGCCGGGCGGAGCAAAAGAAATGATTAAGGATGGCTGTCTGGATGGTGTAGATGCCATTTTCGGCACACATTTATGGTCGACCATTCCTGTGGGCCAGGCTGCTTTTCAGCCACAGGCGATCATGGCAGCAGCCGATCACTTTGAAGTGGAGATTATTGGCAAAGGTGGACATGGTGGATTGCCTCATGAAACAGTCGATCCTATTGTACTTGGCATGAACTGGGTTCAGCTCATCCAGCAAATTATTAGCCGCAATGTCAGCCCGCTTGATTCAGCTGTTATTTCTGTGGGGGTCTTCCACGGTGGCGATGCTTTTAACATTATTCCGGAAAAAGTGACGATTAAAGGCACAGTGAGAACTTTTCGATCGGATGTTCAGCAATTGATTGAGCAAAGAATGGAAACGTTGTTGCATTCGCTATGCGAAGGAGCCGGAGCTTCTTACCAGTATCAATATATAAAAGGGTACCCGCCCGTCATTAATCACGCAGACGAAACAGCTTTCGTCCGTTCGTGTGCTGAAGACATTCTCGGCAGCAGCAACTGCTATGTGGCAGAGCCATTGATGGTAGGAGAGGATTTCTCTTATTATTTACAGCGCGTTCCGGGTACTTTCTTTTTAACTGGCGCGGGTAATCCTGAGAAGAATGCTGTGTATCCCCATCACCATCCAATGTTTGATATTGATGAGCAGGCTATGCTGTATGCAGGAAAGATTCTTGCTTCGGCTGCATGGAAATTTTTGAATGAGAAAGTTTGAGCACCTTTTCAAGCGCGAGCATTTTCTGTATAGTATGTTACGGAAACAATCTAAAGATAAAGGAAGAGTTCGATGATTATAAAAACAGAAGAAGAACTGCAGTCTTTGAAGAAAATTGGAAGGATCGTGGCGGAAATTCGCGATGAGATGCGCCGTGCAACAAAGCCTGGCGTCACCACGAAGGAACTGGATGAACTAGGCGGCAGACTGTTTGAAGAGAAAGGCGCTGTATCTGGCCCGAAAAGTGAGTATGATTTTCCTGGATACACATGTATCAGTGTGAATGATGAAGTCGCACATGGTATTCCAGGAAGCCGCGTGATTAAAGAAGGGGACCTAGTTAACATTGATGTGTCGGGTTCATACGATGGATATTTTGCTGATACAGGTATTTCGTTTGTCGTCGGAGATGGGGATCCTTTGCTTTTCAAGCTATGTGAAACAGCCGAAAAAGCATTCGAGCGCGGCTTATTGAAAGCAAAGGCAGGAGCCAAGCAAAACCAGATTGGGAAAGCGGTTATGAATGAAGCAAAGCGGAACGGCCTTACCGTTATCAAAAATTTAACCGGTCATGGAATCGGACGTACGCTTCATGAGTCACCTGACCACATATTAAACTATTTCGATCCATGGGACAATGATCTATTAAAAGAAGGAATGGTTATTGCCTTCGAACCGTTTATTTCTGCGAAAGCAGACATGATTGTCGAAGGGGGCGACGGCTGGACGTTTAAGACGCCGGATGGCAGTCTCGTGGCCCAAATTGAGCATACGATTGTAATTACAAAAGATGAGCCGATTATTTTAACTAAATATTAAACGGAAAAAGCCAAATGCCCTTTTGCATTTGGCTTTTTTGAATCATCAACAAATCGAAATGATTACTATTTACAAAACGGAATGATTTCGATATAATTCTTTTGGATAAAGATTTTATATTTTTTGAGGAGGAATTATTTTGTCCCGTATGTTAAAAGTTGTTTTTATTTTTACAGCTATTTTTCTTCTTTCCGCTTGTGGACAGGAAAAAGCAAATAAAGAAGATCGTAATAAGGAAAAAGATGTGTTAAAAGTATATACAACCGTCTATCCTTTAACTTATTTCACCGAAGAAATCGGCAAGGAGCACGTTGATGTGCAAAGTGTTTTGCCAGCCGGAGTGGACGAACATACATATGAACCAACAGCAAAGACAATCATTGATATTGCTGATGGAGATTTGTTTTTATACAACGGTCTAGGGCTTGAGCCTTTCGGTGAAAAAGTAAAAGACTCAATGAAAAGCGAAAATGTACGTGTGGTAGAGGTAGGGAAAGAGATCGATTTGAATTCTTATAAACACTCCCATGAACATGATGAAGGAACAACCGAAGAAAGTGAGCATTCCGATCATGAAGGGCACAACCACGGAGGAACAGATCCTCATGTATGGATTGACCCTGTGCTAGCGATTGACATGGCGAAAGTCGTTGAAAAGGAGCTCTCACGACTCGATCCAGACCACAAAAAAGAGTATGAAAAAAACTATGAAGAGCTAAAGAGCAAATTAACTAAGCTTGACAAAGAGTTTAGAGAATTAGCTGACCAGTCGGCCCATAAAGAGTTCCTTGTCTCGCATGCCGCTTTTGGCTACTGGGAAAAAGAATACGGACTAAAACAAATCAGCGTGGCGGGGCTCTCCCCTACCAATGAGCCTTCACAGAAGCAGCTGAAAAATATGATTGAAACAGCGGAAAAGCATAAAATTAAATATGTTATTTTTGAGCAAAATGTTACACCAAAAGTAGCGAAGGTGGTGCAAAAAGAGTTGAAAGCTGAAGCTCTTCAAATTCATAATCTCTCCGTACTGACTGAGGAAGATGAAGCGAATAAAGAAAATTACTTTACGCTTATGGAACGAAATATTCAGACGCTGAAGAAGGCAGTTGCAAAGTAAAGCCAAAAAAAGACGGTTTCACAGGTAGAGCTGTGAAACCGTCTTTTTTATTTATTTACAAAAATAAGTTTGCGGAAAATTGAATGTTTTTGTATGGAAAATGAATGGATCCAATCAATGATTTTCCCGCTTATCCACTGGCAGCATAGGGCATAGAAAATGGTTCTGACATCCACAATCAAGCCTGCTAAAAGTAAAATAACCGAATTAATGTAAAAGAGAGTTTGTCCTGGTTTCTCGTTCCGCCATTTAGCAATAATTAAGGCGAGAATATCCATTCCTCCGGATGAAGCGCCGAGCCGGAATAAAATTCCGAGGCCGACTCCAAAAATAACAGCTCCTGCTGCCAAATCAAAAACTGGATGACTAGGTGATGCCGTTACAAATGGCGAAAGAAAATGTATGGTAACAGTCGTGACTGTTACACAAAACATCGTTTTAGCGGCATTGCCCTTACCCAACTGCCTAAGGGCCAATAAAATCATTACGGCATTCAAAGTCCATAGGACAGTAGAATAAGGTGTTTGAAATAAAAAATGTAAAATAATGCTTATACCTGCCGCTCCCCCGGAAGAAATGTGGTGCGGAAACAAAAAAAGTGTCATGGCTGCTCCCTGCATAAAAGCCCCGAGTGTGAGAGCGGCTATTCGAAATACTAGACTCACAACCCATCCTCTTCTCTATCACTATATATTTCCAGCTTAACATAGATACAGGTTAGATGTAAGCCTCTGCTAAGAAGTTTAGTAGGAGGAAGAAGTAAAAACATTTTCTTTCTTTGGCATACTTTTCCTCAATAGAGGAAAGATATAAAAAAGTAATGTTTTAAAGGAGGAATAACGATGAATGAAGCAAACCATGAGCCGTTATGGAGAGCAGATACAAAATTGCCTTCTTTTCCAGCTTTAACAGAGCAGGTGTATGCAGATACAGTGATTGTAGGCGGTGGCATTACAGGCATTATTACTGCTTATATGATGACAAAGGAAGGGAAGAAAGTAGTCATACTCGAAGCGGATGAGCTATTAAACGGGACCACCGGCCACACAACTGCCAAGGTAACTGCTCAGCACAACTTAATTTATGACCAGCTGATTACTTCTGTTGGAGAAGATCAGGCGAGGATGTATTATGAGGCGAACGCGGAAGCAGCTCATTGGATCAAAGAGACGATCGAGCAGCAAGGAATCGATTGCGATTGGCAAGAGGAAGCAGCTTATGTTTATACAAATGATGAGGAAAAAGAAAAAAGCTTGCAGAAAGAAGCGGAAAGTTACAAAAAACTTGGAATAGATGGGGCGCTTGTTGATTCGATGCCGTGGAAAGTTCCTTTTAAACAAGCGGTGCAGATGAATGGGCAAGCTCGCTTTCATCCATTAAAATTTCTAAAACCACTCGTTGAATATATTGTTAAAAATGGGGGGGCTATTTATGAGCATTCTCCAGCTGAAGATATTGAAAAAGGGGAAAAGCCGGCTGTCCTGTTAAAATCGGGTGTAAAAGCTATTGGAAACCATGTCGTTATCGCTACACATTTTCCTTTCTATGACAACGGTTTTTATTTTGCGAAATTATATCCGACCCGTTCCTATGTCATTGCAATTAAGCCGAAAAAGCAATTTCCAGGTGGAATGTATATTACAGCTGAACAGCCGACCCGTTCTGTAAGAAGTACAGTGTACGATGGACAAGAGGCTCTCCTTATAAGTGGTGATGGACATAAAACAGGAAAAGGACAACCGACAGCTGAACATTATCAGAATTTGATAAAGTTTGCTGAAAAGGAATTTGGCATAGAAAAGCTGCTGTTTACCTGGTCAACACAAGACCTTGTTCCAATGGACAAAATTCCTTATATCGGAAAAGCAGATAAGGATGAGAATATATACTCAGCAACCGGCTTTAAAAAATGGGGAATGACAACGAGTGTGGTTGCGGCACGAATTCTTTCAGATCTAATTGTAAACAAACAAAATCGATATGCAGAGCTGTTTTCCCCTGATCGATTTAAAGCCGATCCAGGTGTAAAACAGTTTGTAAAGCAGCAAAGTGACGTGGCGGCTACGTTTGTTAAAGGAAAGCTCGATTATTTCTTTAAAGATGGGGACAATCTTCCAGTAAACCAAGGCATGATTATTAACTGGGAAGGAACACGGGCAGGAGCCTTTAAAGAAGAAAACGGAACGGTACATCTTGTTGATACAACCTGCACGCATATGGGCTGTGAATGTGAATGGAACGATGCAGAGCGCACGTGGGATTGCCCATGCCATGGATCTCGCTATTCTATTTCGGGGGAAGTCATGGAAGGACCGGCAAAGAAGCCGTTGAAAAATCTTGGAGAGCTAGGTGATCAAACATGGCAGGAGTAAAGACTGGCAACCGCACATGACTCTAGGATCCCCCATTGAATAATAGAAGACAAAAAAGCTGACCCAGTAAGTCATTGACTAACTGTAAGTCAGCTTTTTTTCACTTTCATTTTCATCTTATTCATCTTTTTTTGACAGGCAGCGATCACATTCCATCATATAAGATTCCGCTTGCTCATGCATATGTTCCCCACATTCCGGACACATTTTTGGTGGCAATGATCTAAAAAACTCTAACGGACTCATCATCATTTTGCTTCCTCCTTTTATAAAACAGAAATTTAATTTGTTTATCTGTTATAATACAGTATATTCATTTTCTCAACTGCTGTAAACAACAAAATTAAATATTCAGAAAATTGGTCCAATAGTCCTGGCTTAGATAAAATAAAGCGTTATCTAAATCTACTGCTACATTGTCTTGCTTTTTAGAGGAAGAGGTGATATAGTAGTAATAGTTGTTTAAGTTCGTTTCAAAAGAGAGCAAGTTTGAATAAAGTTGTTTTCGTCTTGAAATAGTAATAAACAGCAAGAAATGAATGAGCAAGTTAGCTCGAGGAGGATATTTACATGTTACAAGGTAAAGTAAAATGGTTTAATGCAGAAAAAGGTTTCGGATTCATCGAAGTTGAAGGACAAGATGATGTATTCGTACATTTCTCAGCTATTCAAGGCGAAGGCTACAAAACTTTAGAAGAAGGTCAAAGCGTTTCTTTCGAAGTTGTTGAAGGACCACGTGGACCACAAGCTGCTAACGTAGAAAAACAATAATTAACCATAAAAGCCAAAAGCAGCATGTTTACATGCTGCTTTTTTTATGCCAATTTATTCGAATCGATCACTTTTTTATAAAGAAACTAGAAAAATTATTGATACATGAAAATGACTGAATATGTGTTGACTTTATATTTTGTTCAATGCTATAATTTAAATCCACCGTTAGCAAGGTAGGGCGGGAAAGAAATAAAAAAGATTGACTTTATTTAGGGTTAATGATATTATAATAAAGTTGCTGTAAAAATTGATCTTTGAAAACTGAACAAAATACATGCCAGTAAGTTAATTCTTATTTTTATTTAATGAGCTATGCAAACAATCTTTTTGGAGAGTTTGATCCTGGCTCAGGACGAACGCTGGCGGCGTGCCTAATACATGCAAGTCGAGCG
>NZ_JBIQDP010000034.1:0-36560 GCF_045370945.1 Pseudobacillus sp. 179-B 2D1 NHS | reverse complement strand
CAGCCACCGGTCAAATATCGGCAGCTGGCTGCTTAAAGGTGTTTTGATCCCTGTCTCAAAAATAGGGGTCAGTCCCAAAGAGTAAGGGCTTTTATTATTATTGGCCACAGAGCCGAAAGGTTTCTTTTTTGTAGCTTCACAGAAAGCGATCACATCCATTTTAAATGAAAGGTGAATAAAATTATAGCCCGTGTAACTATTAAATGCTACAAAGGCTTCTAGGGTTCTTATACGGCGTGTGAACTAAATGGTGATTATATTGCATTTATGATACGCCATATCTGGTTGTAGAAGTATTTATTTTAATGAGCAGGTATGTAATTGTATAAAATACCTTCATCTTTTTATCATTAGTATCAAAGTATGAAAAGAACAAGACAGAAATATGATTAGCCCTAGAATAATCTTCGAATTTCTCTTCAGTCATCGCTCTATCAACTAGAACAGTTATTATTACTTAATACAGTTCTTCTATGGGTATCATAAAATATCAGGTATCCTAAATCGCCAAAGCCAGAGTAATAATTCTATAAAATTCAAAATTTTGACTAGTTAGTAATCTTTGAAACGTCAACATAATATATCCCTTCCTTACGGTATCGCTACAATGGCCCTCCATTATACTAAAGTTTTAACAGCGTAAAAGTTCCCTACAATAAACACTATTTCTCTATGTACTTTCTCTCCAGATTTATCATTCCCTTTTCAATTCTGCTTTCTAGCTTTTTCTTTTTATTACTTAATAATTTTTGGGAAGCTTCAGCTGGGTTGTATTTTCGGTGTTCTGTTAATTATTTTTTTGGTCTTATCTAGAATTTTAATTGGTTCCTTTCCATGGCGTTTAACCTCATCTGCATTTCCAGTTTTTTATAGATAATTATGGACTTTATAAGGGTTCGCTAATCATTTGGTTTTTATACTTTTGGATAGTTAGGATTTAGTTACACGAAAAAGGATGCTTCAAGATTATCCATTCTGTAAGGAGTGAAGGGAATAAAATATCACTTTTTTATACAATATTGACCCATCAATATTGTATAAAAACCCACATAAAGACAAAATGGTCTATATCATGAAGTTAGGTGAAAAGATAAATCTTACTAGGAGTACTTCAATTTATAATAGAAAAATAAAGAACTGTCAAAAGAAATAGACATAACGCAATGGATGAATTTGAGCGTATGATAATCCAGTGGCATCAAGCGGCCATAGAAGGACGGATAGACGAAATAAAACGAGAAAGAAAAAATTTAGGTATTCAAATATTCAGGCGGCAAAAAGAAACAATACATTGATTTAATCTGCTAATTGCACCATATAGGAGATTATGATGTAGTAAAAAATACGACCGATTCCCAGCGACACAGGAGAAAATTTGGAGTTATTGATGATTTTCTTTCCAATTCATAGTAAAATTAATTCTAAATATAAAAGGCAAACTAATCGAAAGATTAGGACGCAAAGCCACGGATCTAAGGCATTTAATGCTAAGATAGCCGGGCTGCAGAATTAGGAAGGTACGCATCGTCATGAATGATGATAAAGATCAATTTATCTTTATGAGAGAACTTACTCGTTTGTATGACGAGCGTGAACGTTGCAAAGATGAACAAATTAAGGAAGAAATTACTAAAGATCTTGTTCTTTTAGAAAAAGCCATTGAGTTACTATCTCAGTAGAAAAGCGACATAAACGTAAATATGTTGTGTTCCGGGAGCCCTGAATCTTTAGGTTCCGGGGCTCTTTTCGTCTATTTATACTTTCCACCCTGTTAAATCTTTGTAATACAAGAGGAGTATATAGGTTATTCCTACTTTGCACTTCCATTTGAATCTCTAAGTATAAGAGCTTTTGGTGCAAAACCATAAGCATTTAGGGAGGGATTTTTCATACTTCAATATGTGCAAAATTCAAAACAAAATCTTGAAAAATTGCATTAGGAACAAGAAAAGCTTAACTTTCTATGCCCATTTTAGTATTTCAGACTATAGGGAATCTAAGGGTCAGGTTGTTATCATGGCGGATAGATAGCTTTTTTGTGATTTTCATGGGTTTATAACTCTCATTCTATCGCGCCTAAATTTTCCTTTAACTCATCTTTTTTAGGAAAAATTTACCTGAGTTTTAGTTTCCTTTATAATTGGTTAAAGAAGGGGCTCTACAAGGAGAAGAAAGCCTGTAGTTTTCCTTTTAGCAGCTGAATATATGGGGGGAAATCATGAGGAAATGTCTATTTAGAACTTTCATGGCTATTATTATGTTTTCTTTGTTTGGATGCCAACCAAATACTGTCGAAATAGTAAATGTGAATAAAGAAAAAAGTGTAGATGGTTTTATTGAACCCGAACCATCCGATTGGGTAAAATACAACAAAATTGTATTAAAGTATATGTATTACCGAACACAAGCAGTGATAAACAACGATATGAATCTCCTCTGGAATCAATATTCAGACCTAAAAAGAAATTACGATCTTCAAAAAGGTGTTAATGTAGAGAGAAATGAAGCTGAATCCTTAAATAAAGGTTTTAACTTGATAGATGCCAATTATAGTATCGAAAGCCATGACCGAATGAAGGTAAAAGTTACAGGCGACAAAGAAGTAATTGCTCTTATTCATGGCGGCATTAGTTATTTGCATGATGATTACAGTGAGTCAGGAGGGGAGCTTTTAATAGAGATTTCCCTAAAAGTTAAAGATGGCCGCTGGACTGTTGTGAAAACGGACGAATATACTGAATCTGAATATAAAGAATGGGTGAAAAAGCAGAACAAATAAACACTACTATTTCAAGTGTTATGTAAATAGAGAAAATACTTCAGGCAAGGATGCTAAGAGATGAAAAATTATTGTTGTAAGGATATGGAATACCATGCTACATTTAGCTGCGACACTCATAATAATCCTTTCGATTGCCCAGATCAGCTTATCTACTTTAATAAGGACGATGGAGAGCATGGGCTAATCATTCATGATGGAGGGAGCTCTACAGTTACTATTGAATTTTGTCCTTGGTGTGGCAGCAAGCTTTAAATAAAATTAATTTAGTAAGAGTACAGAAAAGATTGCTGCAAGGAAGTCTTTTTTAGTTGGTTTTTAAATTTTCAAGGCGCTCTCTCCCTATAACCAAGAAAGCTACTGTACACAATAAAATCTAGAGTTAATTTAACGAGCTTCTTTACTAACTCATTCTCTCTCGAATTAAAAAATCCGTTGCTTTTATCTTTGTGATTGGAGTTATTTGACTCAGAAATGAATCTGAGATTAATTTAATTAGCTCTCTATCAAGCTTTACGTTAACTATTCAAAGACGTATGATATATAAAAACCAAAAAAGGAGGACTTTACATGATATTAGAAGCTGCCATGTTGCAGGTAAAGCGAGGAAGAGAAAAGGAATTTGAGAAAACGTTCAAAAAAGCCTCAACTATTATTTCATCAATGAATGGCTATGTGAATCATACTCTTCAGAGATGTATGGAGGAACAGGGAAAGTATTTACTTCTAGTAAACTGGGAAACATTAGAAGACCACACCGTAGGGTTTAGAGAATCTAAGGAATATCAAGAGTGGAAAGAATTATTGCACCATTTCTATGATCCATTTCCGTTAGTGGAGCACTTTGAGAATATTGATTTTAGTAATTAATTAAAAAAGCATTGAGTCATCTCAATGCTTTTTTATATGAGATCAAATTTCGTCCCTTCAGGATACAAAGCGATATAGTTCTCTTCTTCAGGATGAAAGTACGCCATTCTTACTTCCTCAAGAAGGTTATTGTTCTTTAATTCGTTTAGGATGGTTTTTGTAGCTTTTTCTATGTCTACCACATAATTAAAGATGTTGGCTGTTCCACTGCCAATATCTCCACCGTCACACGCACCATTGCCTGTCCAGCCTAAACATTCGTTCATTAATTCCTCTACATGGTGTCTCTTCTTAAGCACTGCATCCATTTGATTTTCTTCGCAAGGGTATTGAACAACAAGTTCAAATAATTCATCTTCATCTAAATAATCATAGCCTTCGTTAGCTTTTTCATTGGCCAATTCATCCATTACTTTTTTCGCCTTTTGAGATAAGGCCAATTTCTTTTTCACGGTTTCGCCAGTATTTCCAACAGTGCCATAATGTATTACTAAAGTTTTGCCATCTCGCCAAACTTCCCAATAAACAATTTCATCATCAAGTTGTTTAATCATCTTAATCAAAATGAACACCACCGTTACTTTATGTTAATGATTTTATCATTTTTATTTTGAAAGCAGAAAAAGTATAAGGGATTTTTATCTTTATTATGGGTGCGGGACAGGAGAAACTGAATCAAATAGTACGATCATTTGTCTTCTGATAAGAAAATAAATGATCTGTCTTTTTGAATAACCAGTTTATTACTTTATTAGAAAAGCTTGTAGTACTAATCTGCCTATTATACTATAAGTTTAACAGGTATTTCCTGAAATATGGAACGGAGGGAAAAAATGAAAAGTCATAAAAAATGGCAAAAGATTAGTCCAGTCTTACTTGCAACGACTATCGGTATAAGCGGTATAGCGATTCCTGCTGATGACTTATCTCATGTGCAAGCGCAGGAAGCAGTGAACACGATGGCGCCAGCAAATGCTGAACAAATAGCCACTTCATTTATAACGGCAATTACTAATGAAAAATGGGACGAGGCCTATGCATTATTGAATGAAAATTTAAAAAAACATATGACCCAACAAGAATTATCATATATTTGGCAGGCGAAAACGTCTGTTTTTGGAAAAATCGGTAAGCAAGTATCTGTAAAAAAAGTAAGAAATGCCGTACATACAAATATCGTAATGACCTATGAGGGGGAGATTTCCCCTATGGAAGTGACTGTTAATTTAGATGAAACCGGTCGTGTGGATGACTTTTTTATCCCGTTTTATTATTCACCGCCAAGTCAGTATAAGAAACCGACATATGAAAAACAAGAGAATTATATTGAGCAGCAAGTGAAGATTGGCGAAGGAGAGTTTGCGCTTCCAGGTACGCTAACTATTCCACAAGGAAAAGGACCCTTTCCAGCGATTGTTCTTGTGCATGGTTCAGGACCCAATGATCAAGACGAATCCTTAAACTCGACTAAAGCCTTTCGGGATATGGCAGTAGGTCTGGCCAATGAGGGGATAGCTGTTCTTCGGTATGAAAAAGTAACAAGAGAACATCATTTAAAGACAGGTTTCTCTCCTAAATTTACCCTTCAAGAAGAAACGATTCAGGATGCGATAAACGCGGTCCAACTGTTACATACGCTGCCTGAAGTGAGTGATCAAGTTTATGTATTGGGGCATAGTCAAGGCGGGTATGCAATGCCGCGCATTTTGGAAACAGATAAAAATAACCTGATTAAAGGTGGAATCATCGTATCAGGACCAAGCGGCAAGTTTCAAGACTTGATGTTACAACAGCAAAAAGATGCATTGGAAAGAGCGAAGAAACAAGGATTGCCTCCTGAGCAGCTAGAAGCAGCAAAAGCAAATCTTGCTTTTTGGGAGCAACAAATAGCTTTAATTAATAATCCCGCTTATTCTAAAGATCATATCCCAAAGGAGTTTCAGCTTCCAAATGCCTATTGGTGGTATGAACTTCGCGACTATGTCCCTACAAAGCTAGCAGCTAAGCAGAATGTTCCTTTATTTATTATGCAGGGAGCAAAGGATTTACAAGTACCGCCTTCAGATTTGCAAGATTGGCAGAATGCTTTATCGAAGCGGAAAAATGTTTCTTATAAAATGTACCCTGATTTGATCCATTTGCTTGTTAACTATAAGGGGGAACCAGATTTTTCTGAGTATGCTATTCCAGCGAATGTCCCAATAGAAGTTATTAAAGATATCGGCAATTGGGTAAAAGGAGAGAAGGTTTCTATGACATTTACAGATGTCGGGTCTGATTTTTGGGCTTATAAAGAAATCCAATTCCTCGTTGATAAAGGGTATATAAGTGGATACAAGGATGGCAGTTTTCAGCCAAATAAAACGGTAACACGAGCACACGCTGCTAAACTTTTAGCCAATGCCCTAGGCTTTGATCACACACTTGCCAAAGATTCAACTGTATTTAAAGATGTAGCATCTGACAATGAATTCTTACCGTATATTCACTTTCTTAAGCAAAAAGGTATAATTTCCGGTTTTAAGGATGGAACATTCAGACCAAATGAGGAACTGACTCGTGCACAATTAGCGAAACTATTGTCAGCCGCTTTTAACTTGAAGGGGCATCCGACAAAGCCATTCAAGGATGTAAATAAAGAGTACTGGGCCTCTCCGTATATCGACGCTCTCGCAGCCCATAATATCGCTATCGGAAATTCAAATGGAACATTTGGCCCGACTCAAAAAGTCACACGCGCACAAACTGCTGCCTTTCTATATCGGACAATTCATTTACAGAAGTAATAAAGATGAAAGAATACCAAGAATAATTATTTTCGCCTACCGTATGACACGCTGCTCAATAGCAGCGTGTTTTTTTATTTAGAAAGCGCATGAAAAAAGAACGGAAAGATAAAGGGAGTGTTTTAGTTTTCCTGCAAGCAATCTTTATGAACGGTAAAAATATCTCCTTGAGCAAACTTTTTTATAGTGTCTATTCGTCTATACTATGTAACAGTCTAATTGCACATTAAACTTATCTTATACAGGTATTACCGATCCCATCTACTGGCCGTCAGCAGGTTATGACGATGGCTCACTCGCTGGAATTGCGTACCTCGTTTTTGGATCGGGAAGTCTTCGATATCGCTTCAACGATTGCTACAGATCAAAAAGTTAAAAACAGCACGACTACATAAGTCCTACGTAAAGCGGCAGCAGGTATTGTGACCGATCATGTCTTACATCGTAAAAAGCTTGGTTTTTCCGTGCCAGTCCGCTACTGGCTAAAAGATAAAATGTGCAATTGGGCGGTTAACTTAATTCAAGCAAGACTGACTATTTATTTAACAAGTAGAAAGTGATGCGGCTGCTGCAAGAGCACGTATATAACAAAAAGGATAATAGCCGTAAAATCTGGACTATTCTTGTATTTATAATCTGGCACCAGGTTTATGTTGAAGAGGTATATGATGTAGAAAAAGCGTTTAGTACACAACATAAAAAAACAGCTGGTTTTCCAATAACCGTAATTTAGTTGGTGCGCTTAGACTGCTGTCGGGGAGCTTTTTTCAATAGATGGCTTCGTACTAATAGCGGTTTAATGGAAACAAAAGACTGAGACTTACAATTATAAAATTTGTTTCAATTAATCAATCGTGGAGAAGTTGCATTAGAGCAAATAACATTTAGTTTATAATTTACATGGATCTTCGTATAAACCCCATCGTTCTCGTTCTTATGTAGTTTTGCAATCCTTTATGCCAGGCAGGTTAGTTATAGTTTTTGGACTAATTGTGTTCTGTTATTTACGCTATATTTTTCATAAATATTTTGTAAGTGCTTCTTTACCGTGTTTACGGAGATGTGCAATGTATCTGCTATAACTTGGTTAGTCCATCCTTTTTTAATCAGCTCAACAACCTCTTGCTCTCTTTTTGACAATAGACCAAATTCGTTTTCATCTTTTAATTGATGTAAAAGCACAGATGCTATAACGTCTGATATGAGGTGTAATATGTTGCGATCATTAGTTGTAAATTTATTCGTGTTCTCTTTTTGAGCCATTCCAATGGCTCCTACGAATTTCCCCTGATGAGCAAGCACCACTACCATTTCATCGTGAAACCCGTATTTCTTCAAAAACGAATGATAAAAAGGTGAATTTTCATACTGATCGCTTGAGACAAGGTCGGCTAATCGAATAACTTTTTTTTCACGAAATAACTCTACATTTTTCATTGGATGCAAGAGGTCGTAAAAATGATATTCAGTCAAGTAATCTATGAGTGCTCTATCACTTAGTTTATAGTTAAGAGGATCGCTTAAATTCCCTTGATCATCCGAATACCAAAAGATGGTTTGAGTGAATCCAAAATATTCTTCTAATTTATGTTGAATGTGTAAGCGGATATCTTCCACTGGATAAGTAATTTGGGCTGAAAAATGAATAATTTTCTCATACTCTTTAGGGGTCAACGTATAGCTGTTCATAAAATCCCTCCTTTAACTGATTAAATGTAATAAAAATATAATATTAAGAATATTCTATCAAATCACCCGGTCGGGTAATAGTAATATTCTTAAAAATGTCATTTAATGAAATTAGCAGCGGATGAATTAAATGATTGGAGGGGTTACGGTGAAGAAAACAGCATTTATTTGTGATGAGAAGTATTTCTGGCATGATACAGGGAATGGTGCTTTGTTTATGCCTCCTGGAGGTTATATCGAAACCGATGTGCATTCTGAAAACCCTGCAACTAAAAGGCGCTTTAAAAATCTACTTGAAGTAAGTGGACTAATGGACAAATTAACTCAAATTAAACCTCGCCCTGCAACTATTAAAGAAATTAGTTTTTACCATCCCGAGTCATATATAAATAAAGTAAAAGAGTTGAGTGAAGCTGGTTTTGGCGATGCAGGTGAACTAGCGCTCGTAGGGAAAGGTTCCTACGAAATTGCCCTGCTATCGGCCGGTGGAGCGATTACAGCAGTTGAATCTGTTGTTAAGGGTGAGGTGGATAATGCTTACGCATTAACGCGTCCCCCAGGCCATCACGCTGAGGCAGATAAAGGGATGGGCTTCTGTTTATTTAATAACGTTGCAATCGCAGCAAAGTACGCTCGTAATGTACTTGGATTAGAGCGTGTTATGATTCTTGATTGGGATGTGCATCACGGAAATGGAACGGAATCAGCTTTCTATGATGACCCAAATGTATTATTCATTTCACTTCATCAAGAACGTTTGTATCCAGCAGGCCGGGGAAGTCGAGAGGATGTTGGTAAGGGAGAGGGGATTGGTCGAAATATTAACATTCCACTTCCTGCGGGTACAGGAAACGCTGGATACATGTATGCGTTAGAAGAAGTTGTACAGCCTATTGCTGATCAATTTAAACCGGAGCTAATTATCATCTCTGCTGGTCAGGATGCAGGTATATTTGATCCACTTGCACGGATGATGGTAAATGCAGATGGTTACAGACAAATGACTAAATTTATGATGAATGTAGCTGAGAAGCACTGCGAAGGTAAATTAGTGGCTTGTCATGAAGGCGGATATAGTGCAGCATACGTACCTTTCTGTTCTTTAGCAATTGTTGAGGAAATGAGTGGTAATCGTACAGAAGTTGAAGATCCTTTTGTAGAAGGATTTAAAGACCTACCATATGACGAATTATATGATATTCAAAAAGAATACGTGTCAAAGGTTAAGGAAATTCAATCAGCTTATTGGGATTTGACTGTGAAAGCTTAGTTTTTAGAAGAAACCCCTGAAATAGGGGTTTCTTCTTTTATATTTGTATGCATTATGGACTGGCTACTTGGTCATTCCATGGGCAAAACAGTATTCTATCTCTTATCGGAAACATTTCCGTCAAGGAGAGAAAGGTTGATTGTTGAAGACACTCCGCCTCCTTTTTGAGATAAGCCGATCGAAGTCCCTTCGAAACCTTTTGATCCTCTACCGTTTGATTGGCTAGTTGTCCTTCGATTTTACATCAACTTAATGAGCCTAATCCCAAGTGGTGGCTGCGTATTAACCACATAAGCATACCGTCTCTTATTATAGGAGGTGGGTCCGGTCATATTCCTCAAAACAAATTGCAGGAAGTTTCTGAGCTGATTCCGAGTTGTCAATTGGTGACGGTAGATAACGCTGGTCACTTTTTGAATGATGATAATTTACCAGCCTTCTTGGCTGCTGTAAAAAGAATTCTCAGTTCTTGAGTTTCTGAAAGCTTTCATTTTATTTCAAAGTCACATTTGAGCAAAGCGATGTATATGCTCAAAAAAGAACAGATTGATGTCGTAAATCAATCTGTCCAAGATCAGAAGAAACTTCAATTGTTTGGGCTTGAGAGGTATGAGTTCGTTAGCAATATATCAGTTTACTATCTTTATCTATCTGTGCATCAGAACCAAATTTATTAACTATGGTCTGGTTTCCAAGAGGAAAATCGTTTTTCAATCATACCCAATAAAGAAGTAAGGATTAAACCTGTTATAGTAATTACTAATACTCCGACAAACATCCGATCTGTTTGTAAGTTTTGGCCATTGCTTGTTAACTGATATCCAATGCCAGCTGTTGAAGCAAACAGCTCACCTACAACTACAGCGATTAGCCCTTGACCGATCCCCAGGCGGATGCCATTCAACAGAAACGGTACGGTTGAAGGCAACGCTATTGTTTTAAAAATTTGAAACTCACTTGCGTTAAATGTTCTTGCTGCTTTGATCAAATTTTGGTCTAAAGTTAACATCGCCTTTTGTGCGCTCATCACTATTGGAAAGAAGGCCATCAAAAATACTATAACAATTTTGGATGCAGGTCCAATTCCGAATGCAATGACAATCACGGGTAAAAGAGCAACTTTAGGAGTGACATATAGTCCTGAAATAAAAGGATTGACCACTGCATTAAAGTTAGTGTTCCAGCCCGAGAACACGCCAATTGGAATTCCAATAAGTATAGCTAAAACAAAACCTGCTAAGAATTCGTAACCGCTTACTTTCATATTTTCCCAAAAGGAGACTTCCTGTACCATTAAAAATGCTGCTTGTGAAATTTCAATTGGTGAGCTGATAAATAATGGGTTTATCCATTCATTTTGGGAAGCAATTTCCCAGAGGAGTAGAAAAAGTAAAACAGAAACAGAGCTAATAATAAAAGGTTTTTTTTCCTTTTTTAATTTCTTTGGTTTTTTTATTTTAGGCTCCGATTGTGCAACTTGGATAGCACCTTTAGTCATAATAGTCTCCTTTCCCTTCATTACTTTTCTTTATCGTCAAAACCCTGTTTTGAAGATTCCTTTTCAATAATAGACCATATATGATCTACAAACGTTAAAAATTCTGGACTGCGCTTCACATGGAGATCTCTTGGTCTCGGTGTATTTACATCTATAATCTCCACCAAGCGCCCAGGTCTTGCTCCAAAGACAAATACCCTATCTGCTAAAAATACGGCTTCATCAATTTGATGTGTAATAAAAATACTGGTCTTCTTTGTTTCGCTCCATATTCTGAGTAACTCCCTTTGCATAAATTCTCTAGTTTGCGCGTCCAATGCTGAAAACGGCTCGTCCAGTAATAGCAATGATGGATTGACTGTCAATGCGCGAGCCAAATTTACTCTCTGTTGCATTCCCCCTGATAATTCATGAGGGTAGTGGTTTTCATAGCCTTTTAAACCAACCATCTCAATAAATTCTTTAGCTTCCCGCTTTTTATCTGTGGATACTTGTTTTTGTAGCTCAGCTCCATAGAGTACGTTATCTAAAACTGTTCTCCAAGGCAGGAGGCTAGGATTTTGAAAAACCATCGCTCTATCTTTGCCTGGGCCATCAATTTTCTTTTGGTCCAGCAGTATTTCTCCTTTGCTAGGCTTTAGTAAGCCAGCTACCGTATTTAAAAAAGTTGTTTTCCCGCAGCCGCTTGGTCCTACGATACAGATAAATTCGCCGTCTTTAATATCCAGATTTATATTTTTTAAGGCAATCACTTCTGCGCCGGTTTTATTGTTTACGTAGGTAACATTTAAAAAACGAGTCGACAGTTTTAACTTTTGGAGTGGTTTTGTAGTCCCCATTTAATTGGATCCTCTCCTTTCTAGATTAATTATTTTTTAAAAGCTTCTTTGATATAATTGTTTGTCCAAATAACATCTTCAGTGGTATCTTGTTTGGTAGAAACACCTGACATCTCTCCAAATTCAACTAATGGATCTTGCGCATTATCCCAAGCTTCCTGATTCATTTCTCCGTAGCCTTTAAACGTATCTTTTAATCCGATTAATGATTTTTCAAGGATCTCTACATCGATTCCTTCAAAGTAGGAGGTGATAGATTCCGCTGCTTTTCTCGGGTTATCACGCGTGAATTCCATTCCTTTTCCAATTGCTCGAACCACTTTTAAAGATGTTTCATGATTTTTTTCTAAATAATCTTTATCGGCAAAAACAACTTCCCAAACCATATTTTTGTACATGGGCTCTTCCATTGTGTCAATTACGATTTCGCCGACGTCTTTATTTTCTGCTTGTAAACCCATTGGGGGTGAGGCAATGCTACCATCAACAATTCCCTCTTGCATACCGCCAATTTTCGCTCCATCGCCTGCTAATTTGACAGTTTCGAGAGTGTTTGGATCAACACCATGCAGTTTCATTAAATACCGGGTGTAAACATCTCCGGAATCCCCAACAAGGTTTGTGCCAATGGTGGCGCCAGTTAACGAGGCAACTCTATCCTTAAGTGGTGAATCTTTAGAAATGTTCTTTTTCTTTTGGTGCTTTTTAGAGAGTGTAATTTGATAAGTTAGAGCTGAGTTTAAAGATTGGATTGCTAGTAAATCCTCTCCCTTATCAAGGGGAGCAAACATACTGCGGGGACCTGAGACCGCAAATTGAGCTTCACCTGATAAGACAGAAGCGATTACTTGTGAGCCACCACCGCCAGATGCAATTTCAACTTCAATGCCTTCATCTTTAAAAAATCCTTGCTCAATAGCTACATAAAATGGAGCAACTGACAAAATCCTTGCTGGTTCTGCAAAAGTAAGCTTAACTGCTTTTTTTCCTGAACTGTCTTCACTTTCCGTCGTTGTTCCTTGACTACAGGCAGATACTATTAACACTAAACATAAAAGAACTATTACCAAAAACTTTTTCCTAGACATATTATTTCCCCTCCTAAAATAGTTTTAATGATTTGTTTCGTATATGAAACATATTTTTGTATATAAACAAATTTTATCTTTCTCTGATAAATTTCGTCAACATATTTTTAGAAAATTTGAATAATTTTAAATAGAAGAGCTTGAATGATTGGTAATAAATCTGTTCGATTTTCAAAAAAGAAGGGGAGAAGTATCAACGGATATTTCGCAGTCGCAGATAACTGGGCAAGTATGGTTAGTGACAATAGTGCCCATAAGTTGGTTCTGGTGCAAAGACTTCAGCTAACTTGAAATAATCTCTAAATCTAGAACATATGGATCCTACTAAACTAAGAAGGACGTGTGTATCGGTGTGATAGAACCCGTAGAATTCAAGTGGAAATAATAGCAGCCTGATATTATTTTATTAACGGTTAGATGGTATCTTCGGTACGGACTCAGTTTTTGTGATTTGGTGGAATCGATGGAGGAACGAAGCTTATCCATGGCTCATGCAACCATCATGCGCTGGTTTTATCAATATGGATATGGATTAGATGAAAGAGTGCAGCGTCATCTATAGTCAATTCATGACTCCTGAAGAGTAGATGAAACCGATGTGAAAGTTAGAGGGCAATGGATGTATCTGTATCGTGCTGTTGATTCAGAAGGAAATACCATTCATTTTCGTCTAAGCGAATTAAGAGGAAAACAAGCAGTCAGGCGCTTTTTTATATATTCTTCAAGTATTTGTATCAGAACCGTTTTTAATTAATACTTATTCCGCATCTACATTTTACGCAAATAACTAATCTGAATATTTAAATTATTGGAAAACTTTTCGGGATTTTATGCTAAACTATTGAAATAGAAAATAATTAATTTCACTAGGAGGGAAAGCATGAAAAAGGGGCTCACTTTATTATTTGTTTTACTGTTGGCATTTTCACTTGCTGCATGCGGACAAAAAATTGACACACCGTCTGAGAAAAAGGAATCAGGGGAAAGTCCTGCTTTGAATCTTGACCGAATCAGCATTGTGACTGGTGGTACAGGAGGTACATATTATCCACTTGGCGGTGAGATGGCGAAAATCATCGGTAAAGAGCTGGACGTTGAAGCGAACTCACAGTCATCAGGAGCATCTGTAGAAAACATGCAGCTTCTTCAAGACGGTGATGCAGATATTGCCTTTACACAAACAGATATTGCGAGCTATGCGGTAGAAGGCAAAGAAATGTTTAAAGAGAAGGTTGATCAGGTTACGGGTATTGGTACGTTGTATCCTGAAACAGTTCAGATTGTCACGCTAAAAGACAGCGGCATTAAAAGCGTTGAAGATTTAAAAGGAAAGAAAGTTTCAGTAGGAGCTCCTGGAAGCGGAACCTTTGCAAACGCAGAGCAGATCCTAAAAGTCCACGGCATCACGATGGAAGACATTAATGCGCAGCACCTTTCATTCGATGAATCGACTGAAGGAATTCAAGACGGAAACATTCAAGCGGCATTCATTACGGCAGGAACACCGACCGGCGCTGTGGATGCATTATCTGCAACAAATCCTGTAACGGTCGTTCCGATTGCAGATGATAAGATTAAAGAGTTGATTGATACTCATCCTTATTACATTGAGGATACAGTGAAAAGCGGAACATACAAATTAGAAGCTGATGTCAAAACAGTAGCTGTATTATCCATGCTGACTGTCCGTAAAGACATGGATGAGGAGGCAGTCTATCAGATTACGAAAGCTATCTTTGAAAATGTAGATAAGATCAGCCACGCAAAAGGAGAACTGATTTCTGCTGAGAAGGCTGTAGAAGGGATGGGAATCGACCTCCACCCGGGAGCTAAAAAGTATTTTGAAGAAAAAGGAATTCTAAAATAAGAGGTGAAAGCATGGACTGAAGATTTTTCTTTAGTCCATGTGTTCTTATGAAGAGAATAATAGCAATATTAATCATTGTAACTGTTCTTGTTATTGCCGTCTCGTATCCGTTCTTTTCTGCCGTCGTTGCAGAAGAGGGTGAGTCCGGCAGACCATTAGCTTTTTTTCTGAATAAGCCAGGTGAAAAATTCAGTATAAAGTATATACACTCTATCCATAGGACGCCTGTTCTCGAGACCTATCTGACCAATAAAAATGGGGAGATTGTACAGACGGAAATAAGGTTTGAGGAATTTGGAATAGGGATGCCTTCAGGACCAAGCGGAAATGAGACATTCGCCCAAAAGAATGGAACTTATATTTTAGCGAACATGAATAGGACCTTTTCTTCTCTTGATATTCGGGTGGGACAAGTAGTTGCAGATCATAGGTTGATCATTGATGGAGAAGAATATCCTTTTTCCAGCTTCAGTGATAAAGGATCATGGGTAAGGATAGAAACAAAAAAATGGAGTATGTGGCAATGGATGATTGGAGGGAAAAGGCTTGGAAAACAATAAACATCTGCAGGGCGATCAAATTTCAGATGATACCGTACAAGAGTTAATGGAGAAATACGATCCAGAAGCAGGCTTTCGAAAATTAAAAGGAGTCCTGTACTGGGTTACGCTTATCGGGCTTGTTGCCTTTTCTTTATTTCAGCTTTATACAGCTATATTTGGCGTTTTGCCAGCACAGCTGCAGCGAACGATCCATTTAGGTTTTGCACTTACACTGATCTTTTTATTATTTCCTGCATCAAAAAAGAAAAGAGAAAAAAAGCAACGGTTTCAAGTAGCTTGGTATGACATGCTCCTGGCCTTATTATCTCTAGCTGTCGGTTCGTACTGGTACTTATTTATGGATGATCTTGTTATGAGGGTAGGAAAGCTTACAACACAGGATTTTCTGATTGGAGCCATCGCGATTGTACTTGTTTTAGAAGCAACAAGACGTGTCGTCGGGCTTCCTATTACGGTTATTTCGGGTTTATTCCTGCTTTACGCTTATTTCGGGCCATATATGCCAGGGTTTTTAGAGCATAGAGGTTTGACGATTGAACGTATCGTTAGAACGATGTTTTTTACGACAGAAGGAATACTGGGAACGCCGCTCGCGGTTTCCTCAACGTACATCTTCTTATTTCTTTTGTTTGGGGCATTTCTTGTAAAAACAGGAGTAGGAGAATATTTTAATGATCTATCAATTGTTATTGCGGGCCGAAGAGTGGGGGGGCCTGCTAAAGTAGCCATTTTCTCAAGTGCCCTGCAGGGAACGATCAGTGGAAGCTCGGTTGCAAATGTAGTAACTTCGGGTGCTTTTACCATTCCGATGATGAAGCGGTTAGGTTATAACAAGAACTTTGCTGGAGCGGTTGAGGCTGCCTCTTCTACTGGAGGACAGATTATGCCGCCTGTTATGGGGGCTGCTGCGTTCTTGATGGTTGAATTTATTGGAGGCGGGATCACCTATTGGGATATTGCAAAGGCTGCTGCCATTCCGGCTATCCTCTATTTTGCAGGGATTTGGATTATGACCCATTTTGAAGCGAAACGAATCGGACTCAGAGGACTGTCCCGGGAAGAGATGCCAGAAACGAAAAGGGTTATTAAACAACTTTACCTGCTTATTCCAATCTTGGTCGTTATTATCCTCTTAATGAGCGGAATGAGTGTAACGAAGGCGGCGTTATGGTCGATCGTCAGTGCGATTGCAGTCGGAATGTTCAATAAGCAGACAAGAATGGGTCCGAAGCTCTTTATTGAAGCGCTGGCAGATGGTGCTCGAACAGCTCTTGGTGTAGCAGCGGCTACAGCGGCTGCCGGAATGATTGTTGGCGTTGTTACGGTAACAGGTGTTGGACTTAAGATGGCAAATGGTTTGCTTGAGCTTTCGGGTGGATATTTGATACCTACCCTGATCTTAACGATGATCGCATCACTTATATTAGGCATGGGATCGCCTACCACAGCGAACTATGTCATTACGTCCACAATCGCAGCTCCGGCTATTCTGTTGTTTGGTGTACCGGCTCTCTCGGCTCACATGTTTGTTTTTTATTTCGGAATCATTGCCGATATCACGCCTCCTGTAGCACTCGCGGCCTTTGCAGCAGCTGGGGTTTCTGGCGGTGAACCGGTACGGACAGGAATCATCTCATCAAAGCTTGCTATAGCGGCTTTTATCATTCCTTATATCTTTGTCATCTCTCCACAATTGATGCTGATTGATACGACGTGGATAGAAGCACTTTGGGTCATTTCCACTGCCTTCGTCGGCATGATTGCAATCGGTGCAGGAATGATCGGCTACTGGATGAGAAGGCTTAACTTTTTAGAAAGAGCAGTTGCGGTGATCATTGGATTCCTTTTGGTCTACCCTGAAGGAATCTATAGTGCGATTGGTCTTGTTGCGTTTGTTCTTATGCTCGGCAGCCAATACTGGCTATTGAAAAAAGACAATACACAGGTGCCATCTTCGCCATCCATGTAACGAATGATGCCCAAAGGCCGCGGTCTTTGGGCTTTTTTTGGCTCTGTTAAAATCTAATATTGATAACTGGATAAATTTAAAGGAAATCCAACTTTCAAAGGTTTCCCGTGCATAGAGATAATAAATTTGTTAAAAAATACAATCATTTTATCGAACAAACGGACCAGGTTGTTACCTTAGTAATATTGAAAGCGTTTAGGGAACTTTGAACATTTGGTGGTTATCTTTAAAATAGGAAATAATAAAGTCCCGGAAATCTCTTACTGAAGGAGATAACAACCCATCTTTTACCCAAGACAGTCCGACTGTATAGGTCGGGGCAATATCTGCAATTTTTACGTAATGTAAATGGTGTTTTCTACACACTGAAATGGGAAGGAATGCTACACCTTGATCTAACTTAATAATTTCTGCTAATAGATTAGAATCTACCTCAAAATTATTTTTGGGAGTGAATCCCTCTTTTTCACAAAGTTCGTTTGTAAATTTACTGTATTCCTCATTACCAGCCAGAGAAATAAATGGTTCATTGGCAACATCTCTTAAAGAGATTTCTGAATGGCCTGCCAACTTGTGGGTGGAGGGCAATACCAGGACAATGTCCTCATCTAACAACACACAGCTTTTTATCTCCTCATCCACTATAGGTGGACCTGCTATACCTAAATCAATTTCCCCCTTCTTTAAGCTTTCCAGTATTCCACTTCTCACTCCAATTCCCTGTTGTATTTTTATTTCCGGATATTGGGTAATGTATTCACTGATCAGCCCTGTGAGGAATCTAGGATTGGAAATCGATATTTTAATGGTGCGTGTATTTTCCTGATCTTTCGCTTGAATTTCCGTTCTTGCATTTTCAATTTCGGTAAAAATCTTGTTCACATGTTTCAAAAGAATTTTTCCAGAAGAACTCAATTCAATATTTCTTCCTTTCCTATCAAATAACTTTGTTCCCAATTCATCCTCAAGTCTCTTAATTGTGAGGCTTAATGAAGGTTGAGCAATATTTAGTTGTTGGGCAGCCTTAGAAATATGCTCTGTATAAGCAACCGTCTGAAAGTATTTCAATTGAAGCAGTTCCATCTATTTTTTACACCCCTATTATTTACTAAAATAAATATATTTATAAAATAACATGTATTAGATTAAATATAAAATCCGATATAAAATTATGGATGTAGAAAAAGTACAAGAGGGCAAGATAAACATGAAAATTTTTTAAGAACCTGATTAAAAAAGGAAGGTGTCATTTAAGTGAGAAAGGATGAAGTAGTTAAGCAGTTTACAACTCCTTTGGATGCGGGGGCGTTTCCTTTAGGTCCATACCGCTTTTATAATCGTGAATACTTAAATATTTTGTATAGGACCGATCTTGAAAGATTGAAAAAAATAGTTCCGGAGCCATTGGAGGTTAAAGATCCACTTATCAGATTTGAAATTATGAAAATGCCAGATGTTACAGGGCTAGGATCCTATACAGAGTGTGGGCAGGTCATCCCTGTAAGCTTTGAAGGGGAAGAAGGCGATTATCTTCATGCCATGTATGTAGATAGCTTTCCTGCCATCGCTTCCGGCAGAGAAATAGCAGCGTATCCTAAAAAGTTAGGCAAGCCTAGTTTATATGTTGATTCCGACACCTTAGTCGGAACCTTGGATTATAGTACTTTGCGGGTGGCCACAGCTACAATGGGGTATAAGCATTTTCCGCTTGATCATTCGGAGGCGCTTAAAGAAATCGTTAGACCGAATTATATGTTAAAAAAAATGCCAGGATATGATGGCTATCCAAGAATTTGCGAATTGGTCCGGAGCCAAATTACGGATATTAAAATACTTGGTGCTTGGTCAGGACCTGCAAGGCTGGAGCTGTTCGCACATGCGTTGGCACCAATGGCGGATTTGCCTGTCCTTGAGGTCGTATCGGCTTCTCATATTCTAACAGAGCTTTCATTGCCCTCTCCAACTGTTATATATGATTATTTAGCTGAAAAATAGAAAGGAAGGTAAACCATACATGTCCAATTCAAAGATAACGCTCTCTGAAGAATTGCAACGATTTAATCCAGTAACCGTTATTGGAGCTGGCACAATAGGGATTTCCTGGACCACCTTGTTTTTAGCCTATGGATTGACAGTGCGTGTGAATGATCCTCGTCCTGACTTAAAAGAAGTAGTTCTTAATGGGATTGAACAAATCAAGCCTACGTTAAAAGCTCTTGGACTGCCAACTGAAAATCTAACAGATCATTTAGAAATAGAGCCGGATCTGGAACGTTCGCTTCAAGGCTCGGCTGTTGTCCAAGAAAATGGACCAGAACGAATTGAATTCAAACAGGAATTGTTTTCTAAAATTGAAAAAGCAGTAACTAAAGAAACGCTTTTGCTGTCCTCCACTTCCGGAATCCCTTCAAGCGAAATAGCAAAAGGAATGAAGAATCCGGGTCGGCTTTTAATCGGACATCCATTTAACCCCCCGCATCTCGTTCCGCTCGTTGAAGTGGTACCAGGAGAACATACAGAAGTTCAAGCCGTTAATGATGCCATTGCTTTCTATAAATCATTAGGAAAAGAGCCCATGGTATTAAAAAAAGAAATCCCCGGTTTTGTTGCTAATCGATTGCAATCCGCCCTCTTTCGAGAAGCGATCCATCTAGTTCTTGAAGAAGTCGTTTCAATGAAAGATTTGGATCGAATCGTAACGAATTCCATCGGTTTACGATGGGCAGTTGGCGGTCCGTTCCTCACATTCCATCTTGGAGGGGGGAAAGGGGGACTCCCGGCATTTCTTAAACATCTTGGTCCTAATTTACAATCAGGATGTAAAAACCTTGGAAATCCAACCCTAGACGAATCCACCGTTCAAAAATTATCAAATGAGGCAATGAATTCTTACGGAAAAGTACAGATTGAGGAATTGGAAAACAAACGTGATCAAAAGCAAATATCGGTTCTCCATGTAATGAACAATCAACATTAATCCCGATAAAGATAGGAATATTTCATGCGACTGATCAAACAGTAACAAAAGCAAATCAAAAAAGCTGATGATGAATCGATGTTTATAATGAGTATGAAAAGGTAGGGGGAAATTCGAATGAGAATTGCCGTATTAGGAGCAGGTTCTTTAGGAACCATCGCTGGTGCATATATTGCTGCCGGCGGACAAGATGTAGAGTTGATTGATGTCTATCAAGCACATGTTGACGCCTTAAATCAGACAGGGGCAAAAATAATCGGCACAACAGATTTTCATGCAAAGGTGAAAGCTATTACCCCTGATGACATGTCAGGAACCTATGATTTAGTCTTGCTTTTAACAAAGCAATTATTTAACGATTCTGTACTAAAAAACTTGCTGCCATTTTTAGGTGAACAAAGTGTAGTCCTCTCCTTACAAAACGGCATACCTGAAGAAAAGGTGGCTTCCATTGTTGGCCGAGAACGAGTAATTGCTGGGTCTGTTGAATTCGGTGCGACGTTTATGGAGCCGGGGGTATCAAAACTTACAACAGAATTTACTCATTTTAAAGAGTATGCTTTCCAAATTGGAGAACTAAACGGTGAAACAACGGAAAGAATTCAGCAGATTAAATCCATTTTGGATCTTGTGGGGGGTACCCATATTTCCGATAACCTGGTTGGGACAAAATGGTCAAAATTATTGATTAACAATGCATTTAGCGGTTTATCAGCTGCACTAAACAAGGAGTTTGGAGGGGTACTTGATCATGAAGTCAGTATTGTAAGTGCTGCGCATATTGCTGATGAAACGATCAAAGTAGGACATGTAAACGGTGTGAAATTTGCTAAAATGAATACCTTTGATATTGCATCATTAGAAATAAAAAGCGAAAAAGATATTCCTGAGCGTGTTCAAACACTTCGAAAATTCATGGAATCTTCCAGACTGTTAAAAGCAAGCATGCTGCAGGATCTGGAAAAGAAACGTAAGACTGAAATTGATTATATAAATGGGGTCGTTCCGCGGCTGGCAGCAGACAAAGGAATTTTAACACCTTATAATGATATGGTTGTAAAATTAGTAAAACAAGCGGAAGAAACCCAATCCGTTCCGAATTTTGAAACAAACATTAAGTTTTTTGAAGAACTAAATAAATAGGAAATGTTTTTTATTAAGAGGGGTGTTGACCATCATAGGGCAACACCCCTTTTCCTTATTCTAACTTAGCTAATTGCTGTTGATAAGTGAAGACTATTAACAAACTGGGCGCTTTAATGGCCTAACGATCACAAAAATCATCAAACTTTTTCTAAAGATTACTAAGCGTGAGGGTATAGAGGTTATATGGAAGAGGGGCTAAAAATGAAGGGGGGCAGAAGTTTTTTCTGTTATTGAAATAATTATCCATCCTTATTCGATGTTAGGGTTGAGATCTTTTTGTACAGTTGAATCTATTATTTTAGGAATAGAAGTGATGCATCTTATTAAAATTGAAACAGCCCGAAAAACAAAGGGGAGAAATTTAAATAAAAAAATCAACATTTTAATAATACAGATTGTGTATAATTCAAATAGAAACAATATAAAACCAAATGCAATAACAATAGGTTTAGCCGCAGGTGTTCGTGACATTTCAAGAGTCGAAATTATTTTACAAACTACGATTACTGATGTTCGACCAGTGATTAAATCTAAAGATGGTTGCTTTAGTAACTTAAACCCAGATCATTGTAAAAACCCCTCTCCTTCAAATATCCCTCTTCCTGTACCGACTGCAAATGGAGAATAAGTAAGCTAAATAACATAATGTCAACACTTAAATGGATTGGCTGAAAAAATTTTTGTATGAAGACATTAACTACAGATAACTCCTAGTTGGGTTTATCTTTTTTCTGTTCGTTTCTCTTACACAGCTTGTGTCTACTATTCATCATTCTTGATCCTGAATGCTTAAAAAAACAAATTTAAGTCTTTCCAGTTTGTAAGTAATGGTGTGTATCAGACAAAATTCAGCATTTAATGGTTCTTTAGCTAACTTTGGTAGGAGGAGAGGAGTAACTTGAGAAAATTTCGAGGGAAGAAAAGATACTTCCACAATTTGTGGGGAAAATTAATACTTGTGATTTAAATATTGATAGTGAATCATCGTTTGTTTTTTGGCATATATACCTGGATTTTACTAGGTCGGGGAAATAGTTTAAAGATAAGAGGAGGGCACATTAAAGCTCATGTAGCATTGTACAATAACTTACTAAAACAACTTGAAAATTTGAAAAACCTTATCAGTCGTGGATTTGTATACACGAGAGAGATCCTGGTTCGGATGCAGTATATGTACTTACGCCAAATCCAACATCTAGTCAAAAGAACAGGGTATTATATTATAAAGTTCGTTTAATAAAAGTGAAATGTATAAAAACCTACTTGTTCATACAACAACTAGACCGATTAGATGGCCAGAAACTCGGTGAAATCAATGATGTATAAATCCGGTATAGGGAAGAGTGAGAAGAGAATCTCTTGTCGGCTAAGGGGTTTCTTCGTGTAGAAGCTTCTTTGTTGTAGTGTTATGTGAACTATAAGTGTATGAAATATGTAAACTAAATTTTTGTTATAAATTCTGTAATAGCTATTAAAATTCTCTTTTTAGAATGCATCTTATGAAAAGTATTAAGGAATTGATACAAGAGCTAAACTGGGATAATTCACAAGAGGTCCAGGATATGGCTATAGAAAAGCTTTCAAATTCAAGTGAAAAAGATGTCATTCTAATAGCGAAACATTCAGATATATAAGGAATGAATCAATGAGCTTTGAGAAGAAACACCGTTCGTCAGAGTGTAAAGAACTTTATTATTTTTAATTTACTAAATTTATTGACAATTTTTTGAGAATGAGATAGTTTATTACATAACTACCATGGTACATGCAACGTATTGATTTATTACTTGGTAATTTGTTGTTGCATTGATTGTAAGTTGTTATGAGTTTAGGGGATTTTTATTATAAGGGGGAGTAGAAAAACGTTTATTAATCATTGCTGGTAATAAATAATAATGTGTTTAATGAAAGCGCTTCCTGTAGATCTTAAGCTTGTAAAAGTGAAGTGAATGGAATGTTTAAAGAGAATTTATAAAAATTGCTGGGAGGCAAATATATGAGCAATTATTGGAACTCTTTTAAAGAAAAAGTAGATTGGCCTGTTTTCAGCCTGAGCGGCGGTGTTTTGGTGCTCTTTGTCTTTCTATCAGTCATTAAAGTGGACATGGTTACAAAGTATGTAAATATGGGGTTTGATCTTTCGATTAAATACTTTGGAGCCTACTGGCAACTGCTTTTGTTAGCTACCTTTTTTGTGGGCGCAACATTATCTCTTTCAAAATACGGCAAAGTAAAGATTGGCAATCTAGATAAACCAGAAATGAGTTTTTTTAAATGGGCTGCCATCATTATTACTTCTGGTCTGGGAGCCGGTGGTGTATTTTGGGCAGCCGCGGAACCAATGTATTACTTTATAGATGTTCCGCCTATGTATTCAGGCATTAAAGCTGGAACCGCAGAGGCAATAGGACCTGCGCTAGCACAAAGCTATATGTCATGGGGATTTACAGCTTGGGCTATCTATGGAGCAATCAGTACGATTGTTATCATGTACGCTCATTATAATAAAGGAATGCCTCTTAAGCCGAGAACATTGTTATATCCGATCTTCGGTGAAAAAATTAAAGATAGTCTTTGGGGAACATTTGCTGATGTATTTTGTATTATCGGAGCGGTTGCGGGAACCATAGGACCCATTGGGTTCCTTGGGCTACAAGTAAGTTATGGTGTAAATGCTGTCTTTGGATGGGCAGACACATACAGTACGCAGGTTATCATTATCGTTGCTCTTACAGGCGTTGTTTTATTTTCAACATTGACCGGTATTGATAAAGGAATACAATGGCTGAGTAGGTTAAATGTGAACATGGCCGTGGCAATCGCTATATTTTTACTGTTATTTGGCCCCGGTGAGTTTATCATTAATTCATTCATTTCGTCTGCTGGAACCTATCTGAATGAGTTTATTCCTGTCAGTACTTATCGTGGAAACCCAGAATGGATGGGGGCTTGGATGCTCTTTTTCTTTGGATGGTTCATTGGCTTTGGTCCATTAGTTGCGTTACTTGTTGCCAGAATTTCAAGAGGGCGCAAAATTAGAGAAGTTTTTTTGATGGTTTCTGTTATATCGGCTTTAGTAACAAACTTTTGGTTTACTGTTTTAGGAGGGACGGGAATTTTTTACGAATTAAATCATGCTGGCTCAGTAAGCGGTCCTCTAATAGAAGGAGGCTTGCCAGCAGCTATTATCGCAATTGCTGAACAAATGCCGCTAGGGTCGATAATGCCGACTGTCTTTCTTGTATTAACCGTGCTCTTTGTTGTTACAACGGTTGATTCTATGTCCTATTCTATTGCAATGAGCGTAACGGGTGTGGGAGATCCTCCGAAGGCTATGCGTGTGTTTTGGGCAGTCATTATGGCGGTTATCGCGATTATTTTAATCAAAATAGGAGAAGGAGGCGTAGGCGCCTTACAATCATTCGTTGTTATAGCAGCTGTCCCAGTTTCAATTTTAATGCTCCCTATACTGTGGCATGCTCCACGAATTGCTAAAATAATGGGCGTAGAGCAAGGAATAATCGAAGAAGAAAGAAATATTGCGAAAGAAACTAATGAGATACAGAATATTAACAGTTTATAAGCTAATAAAATATTTTTGATTAACTTTTTAGAAAATTTAAAATAAGTAATTGACGCATTTTGTTAGATACTTTATACTGAACGTAACATCTTGTATGGTACATGGTAAAAATAAAAAGAGAACATTGATAATCCTGCTATTCTTAAGGGGAGAGCATTTTTCAAAGAAAGGATCCTTGCGATTTCTTTCCATTAATTTTCATCTAGGTTACCATGGTACATGGTAAAAATAAGGAGGGATTTACTATTACTACTATTTTAACCACCAGTATCACTTCACAGGCAACGAATGCCATTCGTGAAGCAATCTTAAAGGGAGAATATGAGCCCGGAAGAAAACTATCAGAGGCTGCTTTGTCAGAACACTATAAGGTTAGCCGAACACCGATCAGAGAAGCTCTAAAACAGTTAGAAAGAGAAGGGTTGGTTGAGATTATTCCTCGGGTAGGAACATGTGTAACAAAACCAACTGAAAAAGAATTGGATGAGTTATTTACATTAAAAGAAGTGATGGAAGGGCTCGCTGCTGGTTTATTAGCCGAAAGAGGAAGTGAGAAAGAGATCAGCATCATTCGCAAAGCTGTAGCCGACATGGAGAAAGCTATCCAGACATCGGATAATGACCTCTATGTTAAGGCAAATGATACGTTCCATGAAGCGATTTTAGATGGCGCAGATAATTCAAAGTTAAACTTTATGTTGAATATGCTACTCAATCAAATCCCTTATACCCGCTATGTTTATTTGAGTATTGGGCTCCCTAATCGCCGTAAAAAATCATTGGCAGAGCACCAAGCTATTTTATCAGCAATTGAAAAAGGAAACCGTGATGAGGCGGAAAAAACTATGCGTGAACACGTGAAATCAAGTGGAATCCGCTTAAAAGAAGCAATAGCCAAAAAGCTGTATGAAGAGAAATAAATTTCAGAGGTGAATAAATTCATGAAATTCGGAATTTTTGCAAACTTAGCTGGACCAGGACGGCATGAAGAATACGACAAAGTCCTTGATGAAGCCCGCGAACAGGCTATTTACTGCGATGAGAACGGCTATGATTCTATTTGGTACACAGAACATCATTTTGGACATGAAGGAAATGAACTAATTTCAAACCCTATTTTAATGGGAGCAGATATTGCTGCTCATACAAAGAGAATTCGTATTGGGCAGGCAGCTAATGTCATTACTTTCTGGCACCCTCTTCGTTTGGCAGAAGACATTGCGATGCTTGATCAGCTTAGCAAGGGGCGTGTAGAAGTAGGCTTGGCACGCGGACTATATGGTAGAGAAGCAGCTAACTTAAACACTTTAGCAGACCCGACGAATCAAGAGCAAAACCGCGCGGTATTCGAAGAAACTTTAGAAATATTAAAGAAAGCATGGGGAAATCGTTTCTTCTCCCATGAAGGAGAAATTTATCAGTTTCCTCCAAAAGGATTAAAGTGGAGTCATCCAATGAGCCCAGCCTCTTCTGAGTTTATGGATATGGAAAAGGGCGAAATTAATAAAATTTCTTTAATGCCAAGACCGTACCAGAAGCCTATGCCTCCTCTATGGCAAGTGATTGATTCACCACGCTCCATTAAATGGGCTGCGGAGAACAATGTGAAAGGCATATTCTGGATGCCAACAGTTAAAGAATTAAAAGAACGCTTTGAGCTATATCGTGAAACCGCTTCAAAAACACGCGGGTATGAAGTTCCGCTCGGTGAAGGCATTGCCTTGGTTCGTGATGTATATGTAGCCGAAACAATGGAACAAGCCCGCCAAGACGCAGCAGAAGCTGTATTAAATAATTACCGCTGGATTTGTCATTGGAGAGGGCTTGGAAATCTGATGGATCCAGGTGAACAAGTAAAAGAAGGCCAGGAATTAAATTATGATTTCTTACATCCGAGAAACTTGTTATTCGGTACTCCAGAATATGTAGCTGAAAAAATTCAAGAATTGAAGGATGAATTAAATCTACAAGAATTATTGCTTTGGGTGAACCACAACGGATTGTCTCATGACAAGATGATGAAGAGTTTGAAGTTGTTTACAAAAGAAGTCATGCCTAAATTTGCAAATGAAAATCAGGAGGTAAAAGTTCATGTTAGAAATTCGTAAAGTATATACAGCTATTGAAGAGACCCATATGGAAGGCGGCAAAAAGCTAGAAACGCCAATTAAAATGATCACAGCCATGCTAGTAATGAAAAATCCTTGGGCTGACAAAGGGTTTGTAGATGATTTAATGACAGAAATTAACGAATATGCTCCAGAAATTGGTGAAGTCCTAGTAGCTGAATTATTTAAACATATTGGTTCTGCAGACGATGTTGAAGCCTTTGGAAAAGCAGCTGTGGTTGGTGTAGATGGAGAAGTAGAGCATGCTTCCGCTTTCATCCATACGTTAAAGTTCGGAAACAAATTCCGCGATGCTGTACAGGGAAAAAGTATATTACCTTTTACGAATAAGCGTGGCGGTGCAGGGGCAGCAGTCATCATTCCAATGGTTCATAAAAATGATGAATCGCAGCGTTCTCACTATATCACATTTGAAGCTTCTATTCCGGATGCTCCGCGGGCAGATGAAATTGTGGTTGCGATTGGTGCTTCTACAGGAGGCCGTCCGTTCCCTAGGACAGGAAACCGCCACCAGGATATGGTTGAAATGGGGCTTGTTTAATGGCGACCGCAGTGTGTGATCAAGGAATGATCCGTTACGAAGAAAAAGGAATTGGAGAACCACTTATTCTCATTCATGGAGTCGGCTTGGATCATACAATGTGGGAAAAACAAGTGGAAGGTTTGGCAGGACACTTTCGTGTGATTGTGTATGATATGGTGGGGCACGGAGGATCTGAGCATCCTCCTGCTCCCTATACGCTCTCCCAATTTGTAGAGCAATTAGCCGGACTGATGAATTATTTGAAGATCGAAAAGAGCCATGTTGTCGGCTTTTCCATGGGTGGAATGGTTGCTCAGGCTTTTGCAACGAAATATAAAGAAAGATTGAAAACGCTAACAATCATGAGTGCCGTGGCCAATCGAACGGAAGAACAGCGAAAGGCCATCCTTTCTAGGGTAGAAGAAGTAAAAAAAACAGGTCCGGCATCGACGATTGAGCCGGCTATTCAGCGTTGGTTCAACGAAGAATTTATAGAGAAAGAAAGAACGATAGTTGATCAAATTCGAAAGAGACTTGAAACTAATAATCCGGCTTCCTACTTAGCAGCCTATACACTATTTGCTACAGCAGATGAAGAGTTGTGGCCTGAACTTAAGCAAATTAGCCAGCCGACATTTATTCTTACAGGAGAAGATGACATTGGTTCAAACCCGGAAATGGCAAAACAAATGCACAAGGAAATTGCACATTCAGAGGTTTTCATTGTGCCTGGGATGAAACATATGCTGCCAATGGAAGGAGCGGATATTGTAAATAAAGCGATTAGATTTTTTATTGAAAAACAAGCAATTCCAGCAAAGTGAGGAGGGGACAGGATGACAGAATCAGTTAAAACAAAGCTAAAAAAATACAACATGTATATAAATGGTGAATGGGTAGAATCAACGAGCGGAGAATATTTTCCTAGTTATAATCCAGCTACAGGTGAGCCGTGGTGCTATGTAGCAAAGGGTACGGAAGAAGATGTAGACCTTGCTGTCAAAGCCGCTCACCAGGCATTTTTAAATTCGGAATGGTCAAATATGACGTATACAGAACGGGGACGTCTTGTTCGAAAGCTTGGTGAACTTATTGCTGAACGAGTAGAGGAGCTAGCGCAATTTGAAACGCTGGATAATGGAAAGCTAATCCGTGAAATGCGCGGCCAATTGAAGTATCTTCCTGAATTCTTCTATTATTACGCCGGACTAGCAGATAAAATTCATGGAGAAACATTGCCGATTGATAAAAAAGATATGTTTGTATTCACCTCAAGAGAGCCACTCGGAGTTGTTGCTGCTATTACACCTTGGAATTCACCTCTTTATTTAACAACCCTTAAATTAGCACCTGCCCTCGTAGCAGGGAATACGATTGTGATTAAACCTTCTGAAATGACATCAGCCTCCCTATTAGAACTTGTGAAACTTGTAGAAGAAGCCGGTTTTCCGCCAGGAGTTGTTAATGTAGTGACCGGTTTTGGTATGCCGGTAGGGGATTCATTAACATCTCATCCTCTCGTTAGGCGCATAGCTTTTACTGGCGGTGCCGAATCAGCTCGCCATGTAGTCCGCAATTCAGCAGAAAACTTTGCAAAGGTAACCCTTGAACTGGGAGGGAAATCTCCGAATATTGTGTTTGATGATGCAGATCCGGATAACGCAGCTATGGGGATTATCGCTGGAATATTCGGAGCATCTGGTCAAAGCTGCGTCGCTGGTTCACGGGCATTCTTGCATGTGGATATTTATAACAAAGTGATAGAAAAGCTCATTGATCGTGTGTCTAAAATCAAGGTCGGTGACCCGCTTCAAGCTGAAACAGAAATGGGGCCTCTTGCCACACAAGCGCAATTAGAGCGTGTAGAACGTTATGTAGCTGTCGGACTAGAAGACGGAGGGAAAATAGCTTATGGAGGCAAAAAACCGGAACATTTAACAAAGGGATGGTATTTTGAACCAACTATTTTCGAACACACAGATAATACATCTCGTATCACAAAAGAAGAAGTTTTTGGACCAGTATTAAGCGTCATTCCCTTCAAAAGTGAGGAAGAGGTTATTCAACTGGCCAACAGTACAGACTATGGTTTGGCAGCTGGTATATGGGTGAGGGACGTAGCGAAGGCTCACCGTGTAGCGAAGGCTATCCGTGCAGGAATCGTTTGGGTGAACACATACCGGAGCATCTCTCCAATTGCGCCGATTGGTGGATCAGGGCTTAGCGGTTATGGCAGAGAAAGCGGATATGAAGCCATTCACGAGTATACACAAAGTAAAGTAGTTTGGGTCAATACCTCATCTGAACCAATTCCGGATCCATTTATCATGCGATAAAGAAAATAGGCGACCGAAAAGACATCAGGTTCTTACTAAAGGGAGGAAATATAATGAAGTTATTGGGGATTTCAGGAACAATTACAGGCTCAAAAACAAAGAAAGTAATCCAGAAGTTATTAGAAGAAGTAAGAAGCAGTTATCCGGAGATCGAGGTAGAACTGCTTGATTTAAAAGAGTACGATATTCAGTTCTGCGATGGCCGTGATCCCTCTACTTATACAGGAGATACGAAGAAAGTGCTTGATTTAGTGTCCTCTGCTGATTTTTATATAATCGGTACACCCATTTTTCAAGGGTCATTAACCGGAGCATTAAAAAATTTGTTTGATCTAGTTCCTCCTCAAGTTTTTCGTAATAAGGTAATCGGATTTGCCGCTACAGGAGGCACATATCAACACTATTTAGTCATTGAAAACCAACTAAAGCCAATCGCTGGTTATTTCCGAGCGTTCGTCGCACCAAGTTCCGTTTATGTACAACACGACCATTTTGGCCCTCAAGGTGAACTGAGCGATGAAGCGGTTTTAGGAAGAATAGCTAATTTGAGCAAGGAAGTTGTTTTAATGCAAAAGGCATTAAAGGGGAATGAACATGAGTATCAGTACAACTAAAAACGTATCCTCCGCTAAGAATAAGGAAAAAAACGGCGAGGTTGACAAGCTGGTCAGCACTATCACAGGTAAAGTAGTACGTGGAAACCAAATTGGCCGTACCATTGGTTTTCCGACAGCTAATTTATATATTGGCACGGAGCCGTCTTTTTTAGAAAAAGGTGTTTATGGCGTTCAAGTGTTCCATAATAATAAACAATACACCGGGATTATGAACATTGGAACAAGGCCAACAATTGATAGCAAAGAGCTGAAAATCCATTATGAGGTGCATATTTTGAATTTTAGTGAAATGATCTATGATCAGGTACTGACAGTAAATGTGCGCTTTTTTGTAAGGCAGGAAATGAAGTTTGATTCCTTGGACCAACTGATGGAACAAATAAGAAAAGATATCGACTTTATTCGAAAAAGATTGTAAGAATAAAAGGATGGAAATATATTTTTTTCCTGGGATAGGAGGGGCGTCATGAATCCGGAGATGGAAGAGAATATACATTTGAATGATTTATCATTTATACGCTTGTGTTCCGATAATTACGGAATTAATAAGGGAATTTACAATACAATCGACGCTTGGTTCTACAACCAAGGGGTAACAAATATACTGGATCGTCGTAAAAATATTTTACTTTTTCTAGAGTACTTAAAGAGAAAGCGAAACAAAGCACAGTCTAAACAGAAGTTTGGAAATGGCGGCTTAACAATAAACTTACAGGAGTATTTTTTCGGCACCACTTCAAAAGCTGCTTCCAGCTTCTAAAGTTACTATGGTCATAGAAGAGAGGGGTTGAAATAACATGACTTATATAGGTAGCACAACAAGAAAATCCCTGCTTATTAATGGAAAATGGATAGAAGCAAAAGAATATACTTAATTGCGTTCTCCTTACTAAGGAGAAGTGATTTCGAAAATTCTACTGGCTACAGAGGTGGAGATCGATCAAGAAATTGAAGCGGAATACAAAGCTCGAAAATTTATGGCCAAAACGCCGGCTCATCAGCGCGCGAAGATCTTAGAAAACCTCGTCAAACTACTAGAAGAACGTGCGGGGGAAGCTGCTGAAATCATTACCTTAGAAGAGGCCAAACCCATTACAACGGCTAAAGGAGAAGTAGCCCGAACAATTGAAAACTACAAGTTTGCAGCGGAAGAAGCAAAAAGAATACATGGGGAGACATTGCCATTAGATGCGGCCAGTGGCGGTGAAAATAGGCTTACCTATACGAAGCGCGAACCGATTGGTATAATTATAATCGGCGCGATTACTCCCTTTAACTTCTCCATGAATCTTGCGGCTCACAAAGTAGGTCCAGCGATTGCGAGCGGTAACACGATTGTGTTGAAACCTGCTTCATAAACACTATTGTCTGCATTTTTTATTGCAGAACTTCTTCAGAAAGCTAGTTTGCCAGACGGAGCGTTAAATGTCATTACGGAGAGTGGCAGGATTGTTGGGGATAAAATTGTCACCGATGACAGAGTGAACATGATCACGTTTACAGGAAGCCGGCTAGTTGGAATCAGCATTCGGAATAAAGAAGGATTGAAAATAGTCACATTGAAGTTTGGATCAAATGCTGCAGCAATCATTGATAAGGAAATTAAGCTTGGTAAGATAATCTCCCGATGTGTAAATGGAGTGGATAAAAGAGACTGAACAATCAGGCGGAAAAGCAGAAGGAAATATACTTCATCCCACTGTTCTTTTGGAAGCAAAAGCGGATTTGAGAGCCTCGTGTCAGGAAGTACTTGCTCCGATTATTTTAATAAATAAAGTGAAGTCCGTTGAAGAAGCCATTGAGAAAGTAAATGATTCACGTTACGGTCATTTATACGAATGACATTCATACGGCATTAGACGCAGCGGGTAATCTGCACGTCGGAGGCGTTATGATTAATGATATTCCCACTTTCCGAGTGGATAACATGCCATATGCAGGAGTGAAAGAAAGCGGAACTGGTCGGGAAGGCTTGAAATATGCCGTAGAAGAAATGACAGAGCTAAAGCTTGTTGTCTGGAATCGTAACTAGGAGGATATAAAGATGCCTTACTATGCAGCATTATTGCATATGATCGATACTGAAAAAAACAAAGAAACAAGACCCTTTCATATCGATTATTTAGATGAATTAGATAAGCAGGGGAAAATTTACGCAAGAGGCCCTTTTTCAGATGGATCTGGAGGGTTGGTAGTGTATATTGCCGACACATTTGAAGAAGCCCATTTATTAGCAGAAAAAGATCCCCATGTTATTGAAAAAGCTCGGCGTCTTGAGCTTAAAGAGTGGCAAGTCGTTTAAGAACAAATTTGGGCAAGTTGGACATTGGGAATGATTGATCCAAAAGAGGTCGAAAAAAACTCTGTTTCTATACTCCTCGATCATGAATCTAATACAGAAAGTATGATTGAGAAAGCTGCAGCTCAGGAAGTATTAGCAAAATTGATTGGTAGGGAACTAGAACAATAAAGTATAGAATTTACAGTACAAAAAAAGTGGCATGAAAATGCGAGTGAAGGGGGATGATAATAAAAAATTTGGAGGGAATTTGTTGATAAAAGTGTGAAGTATAGACAAATTCGATAAAAACAGCTTCGATTCAATTTACTATAAATAATCGTTCATCTACAGAAGTCTCTTTCCATCCTTAAAGAGTCTTCTGTAGATTTTTTATATCGAAGATTTATTGCATTCTTGGATTTTTGGTATAAATTAGAACAAATTGAAGGTAACCTTTAGCTAATAGACTACCGCTGATAGAATATAAGAAGAGGTTTTTCTCAATATTAAATGATGCCCGCGTGTGATAAGAAAAAAGATGCATAAACTGTCTACTAAAAAGGGCGTATATGCATTGAAAAAATGTAAGAAAAACAAAGGTGATGAGAGACTGATGGACATGCGGAAAACAAACCTGCGTAAAAATATAAATTTTACGCAGGTTTGTTTCTAAGTGTACTCGACTAGATAAGACGCTTCATAAAAAGTTAAAGATAGTACTTTTCTTCAAATTAACAACAACCTCCCAATCTCTATAAACCATTTTTATTAAAAACTATTTAAATTGTAGGCAGAAAACTCATTGCTTATTTCCTCGATTTTTTTCCATCTCGTTCATGAACCGCTGGCTGTCTCTATCCGAAAGGTTCGTATAGAGGGAAGTGGTCTCAATAGAGTTATGCCCAAGCTGATCTCGAAGCAGGACGAGATTCCCTCCATTGCGAAGCCATTCGCTTGCGAAAGAATGGCGTAGCTTGTGGGGGCTTAATGCTTTTCCATAGGTGAAAGCCTCTGTATATTTTTTAAGATTCTTCTGTATTGCCCTCACCGTAATAGGCTGCGCTTTTCCCTTATACTTAGAGAGAAAAACATATATATCACTGTCCGTCGCTCCATACCGCTGTTTTCGTATGCTTAGATACACTTGCAGGTCTGACATAGAAGAAGGGAGGACGTTCACTGAGTCGGCTTTTCCTCCTTTTCGGATCACATCTATCTGATTTTTTGGTATATCGATATCCGAAAGGGTGAGACTCGCGATCTCGCTGACTCGGGCACCGCTGCCCAGCATTAAGGAGATCATCGCCACCTCCCGTTCCTTGTCTCTGATAAAAAGGGACTTTTGCCGTTTGGAAAGGGTATGTTCATATTCATTTTTCATAAAAAAGAGGAAGTTCTGTATTTCTTCGGTATTTAGGATTACGCTGTTGATACGCCGTGCTCTGTGATTGGCTGTTTCTTTATCTTTTGCCGTCGTAATTTTTGCCATCACATTCCGGTAAAAATAGCATTCTCCATCATCGTCTTCCGTTTCTTTTGTCAAATAGTTAAACAAAGATTTAAGGGCTTGTATATACCGCGTCACGCGAGCAGCAGAACGGGTCTTCCATACGCCTTGTCGTTCCTCTATTTTTTCTTCACTTAAATAATCAATGAAAAATTCTACCTCTTTTTTTCGAAGTTTTTCCAAAACCGTGTAGGGAATAGAGGCATTATCAGGCTCACTAGCAATGCCTTCTAATCGGAGCCATTCAAAAAACTTTTTATAATCGTAAAGATACTCCAGCAAAGTGGTAGAGGAGAGCCCAGCACGTTTTTTGGCCCGGACATATTCTTTTACATAATCAGGCATTTGTTTTAATTGTTCTTCTATCCGGATTTCGGCTTGCTGATATTCTCTTGATGAAGAAGGCATGATGATCACCGCCATAGTTTATTATTCAAAAACAATCAAGTGTACGCCAAACACAATTTTTGCGAACAGTTTACATAATTTTATTATTCTAAACTGATTAATATAAGAGAATGGTTTTCGTAAATTGCATGAAATCAACTAAATGGTTTTCAAGAATTTTTTGCAAGATGTCCAGATTGATATCCCGATAACCATGAATCGCTATATTCCTAAATCCCACCATCGCTTTCATTTTGGAGGAGAGAGAGGAGGGAATAATCCCGTGATCTTCCAAGAGCGTGAAAGCATCCCGACTACTCTGCGGCAAGCCGAGCTTTTTATCGGCCACTATGTGCATGGCGAGATCAATACTGGCCTCGCACGCCCGCTGGAGGTTTAAAATAATCGAGTCCTGCTTGGTGCAGTTCTCTAGATTTTTAGGCGTATTGTTGTATTCTTCATGTATCCGCTTAATATAGCGTTCAATCATACTGGCTTTGTTTAAAACCACATCACTTTTCATAAACAGACCCACTTTCGCCTATATTTTTCAGGATGGGGGAACGTTCTTCGTTTAACTTGGCATACATTTTCAAGGTGTGTAGCTCCCAATAAGCTTTCTTCTGTTCGTCTGCGCAATAAATCGCCTTGCCCGTGGAAACTATTTGTGCTTTAAAAACTGTGCTCGCTTGGTCTAAATCAATCAAGTCTACATCCCGATTAAGCTTTGCTGCCAGCTTTTGAGCAAGCAAAAAGAGTTCATATTGGTCGATTTTCTCCTCACTGCTGAGAAAGGCGACATCAATGTCGCTGTCCTGATGTGTAATGCCTTTAGCCGTTGAACCGAATAAATAGATTAAAACTGGAGATACGTCTTCATTTAGCGTTTCTACGATCATGCTCTCCATATTTTTATCCAATATTAAAAGACCTCCGTCAATTTTGTCCTAACAAATACTTGCTGCTATTTTATATGATTACCAAAGTAAGCTCTGGAATGGAATCTGGTCGGTTTGCTCTTAGTTATGGAGTCTGTAGAGATTCTATCACTGTTCATGATGCTCAACAAAACGAGTTAAGGGTCACCATCATCTTAGGAATTTTCATCAATATCCATGTTTAAAAGACGACTTTATGTGACGTGGCAGCTATCGATTCCTTTTTCTTTCGTTTACTCAAATATGTACGCGCCAACCAAACCCATCCATACATAAATACAGAGACGCTCAACCAATATAAAGGATTTGATGCTGTTAATACTCTGTCGTTTAATAGAAAAATAAAAAAAGCAGCACCGCCAACGAGATAAACACTTACCAACATTAATTTCATTAAGAACTTGCTGGACATTCTCATGAACCAAACCTCCTAAAAATTGAAATGATAGCAGCTAATCATTCACGTTGTGATTGGTGATCAAGTTTAGCTTATCTACGTTTCACCATGGAATAAGTTTCATTATAACGGGAGGTTTGGTTCGTATTTTGCATTTTGATTTCGTCAGGGATAGTTTACCACATTCTCGTTCCATTTCCTATTTAATTGTTCGTCAAATAAGAATTTGGCGAACAGTATGAAACTCAGAGAAAGCCTCCTCCTTGTACAGTTGAACTGCGACAAGAAATGACGGTTGACACAAAAGTCTTTGTTTTTTGGTAACTTAAGAAGACTATTTCAATCGGTCTTCCTATCTTCTTTGTGTTTCTCTAAATAATTTGTATATCTGTTAGTAGCCATGTTCATTCTTTGTGATAAATCTATATCTAAAGATACATTGAATGGATTGTCAACACTAAATCAGACAGCCTTTTTAAGGGACGATCGTTTGTATTCAATCGGGCTTACATAGCCTAGTG
>NZ_JBIQDP010000033.1:0-41959 GCF_045370945.1 Pseudobacillus sp. 179-B 2D1 NHS | reverse complement strand
AGCCCCCATTCACAAGCAAAATAAAAAGGACTGTAGACAAACTCTAGAATTTCATTGAGTTTGTCTACAGTCTGAAGTGATCCAAAATTATTTTGGGTCACTTCTTTCATATGACAAGCAAATGAATCTTCTTTTTACGAAGGATGTGAGTATATAATGGACTTCTTTCATTCCCAGGAATCCTTAACATCTGTTCAATGGATACTACGGGCAGTGGTTGCTTTTTTCTTTTTATTACTTGTTGCTAAACTGATGGGGCGACACTCCATTGCCCAATTAAGAATGCTTGATTTTATTATGGCTTTATTGCTCGGCAACATTATTGCCCACCCTCTTTCTGATGAACATTTAGGGATGAAAGGTTCAATGATTACGATTAGCGTTTTAGTCATTCTGTATACAGTCGGTGTCTTCTTAACTTTAAAATGGCATAAGCTAAGAAATTGGCTTGATCCGGCTCCTTTTGCTCTTATTAATAATGGGAAGATTATTTATAATAATTTATCTAAATCAAAAATATCCTTGGATTTTTTACTATCCCAGTTACGAAAGGAAAAGATTACCGATATACAAAAGGTAGCACTTGCCTTATGGGAGCCAGATGGCAATATTTCTGTATTTTTAGATCCAAAGTACCAACCGGTCACCCGATCAGACATGCAGTTGCATCCATTACCTTTTTCTTTTCCTCATGCCGTTGTTAAAGATGGGAAAATTGATCACTCGGAGCTGAAAAAAATAGGGAAAGATTCGACCTGGCTTGAGACGAAGCTAAAAAAAGACCAGTGTGTAGCAGTCAATGAGGTGCTATTAGCCACAATTGATCAAAACGAGCAGTTAAAGGTCCTGCTGTATAAGTAGCCATTCTAAGCATAGAAGTTTGTTCACTTCCTTTATGTAAGAAGCCCCGTCCCCTCTAACAGCCAATTGGCATCTATAAGCCGAGGGACCATTATATAAAACCTTGTTGTATGGAGAAAAGCTGCCTAAGTAATATGGCAGCTTCTTCTAAAATTTATTGATCCCATCCTCCTGAATAGTACGGGTATGGCTGTGGATAATACGGATAATAACTCATCGGTCTTGGACGTGGACGAGGTCTTGGATATGGATAATATGGGTATTGATACGCATAAGGATACGGTTGTGGATAATATGGATACGGCTGATACGATGGGTATGGCGGATACGGCTGCATATGATATGATTGCTGTCTTTCTTCCTCCAGTTCCATATCGGTCAATTCCTCTTGTTCAATAAACGGTTCATCTTCAAAATTGTAGTTTTGGAAATGCACAATCATGTCCCCCTTTATTTGCTTCTGCCCTTTACCTTATGCTGCCCATCCGTGAGATGTGTCCGTCCTTTTTAAAAATAGGGTCATCTGCTCATACACTCTTGAAATAAATGGGATATGCTATAATAAGGCAACAACTTGCAGGAAAGGTGGATACTTATGAATGCAATTGGTCAAATACCGATAAATATTTCCCTTCTTCACGCTTTGGATAGTTTGGGAGAAAACCTCATCATCGCTGACACCGATTACACAATATGCTGGATGAATAAGAAAGCAGCTAGTCTGCTATCCACCATAGCGCCTTTGTATGGTTTATCAGATGCGGAAAAGATGATCGGAAAAAAATGGATGTATTTCACACCCGTCCAGAAACTCAACGGGAAATGATGGAAAAGATGACAGAAAGCCATAGAGCCCGTATTACCATTCGCGACCGCTATGTTGCGGACATTATCATTACTGCTATTAAAAATGATACTGACGAAATAACCGGATATGTGGTTATCCTTATGGATGTAACAACGAAGGCGGAAGAAGAAGAAAGAAACGAAAAGCTGATCCAAGCACTATCTGTTCCCATTTTAAAAATATGGGAAAAAACCATTGCTCTCCCTCTTATCGGGGAAATTGATGCTGTCCGGGCAGACTGGCTTCTCAATTCTGTCCTAAAGGAATGCGCCGCTCACGATATCCAATTTGCTTTAATTGATTTAAGTGGTTTGTATAGTCACGGAGAGGAAATCAGGGAACACATACAAAAATTAAACGATTGTCTAAACTTAATTGGAACGCAGTGTATTATCGTTGGCATTACCCCTGAGTTAGCTATGTCCATTGGTGAGCTGCATATCCATATCCCCATTTTCAATACAGCACACGCTGGTTTGAACTATGTATTAACCCGGCAGCAATCGGGCATCTAGACTGCCGGGAAACCCTCGGCAACCTTCTTCCTCCCTACCAGGAACCGTTTTAAATGCTTATTGCCGCTTGCCGTCCGGGTCGTACATATGAGCATAGAGACCATACACTCATGAATGCTATGTATTTATAAAAAGTTAGATTTTGGGGATCATGAGCACACTGAACAAAATGAATAATAAGATAATACAGAATGCTCTAATTAATCCCCATAAAAGTCTGACTAGCTTAAGAGAAGATTATATAGCTGTTACACTCATTCATAATTATTTTTTCGGATAAGCTTTTATTACTTTCTTTCCTTTTTGATTTTTAGATGTGGCATTTTTGGGTGAATAATTATTCCAACCGCAGCCACAGCCTGATTTTTTAGCCTTTCGGGCATATCCATGAAAGTTTCCATATGACATAATCCTCACCTCTTTCAATAGAAGGTATCTTATATATATGTTTCTTTGTGTAAGCCGGATTGGATGAATACCAATGAAATTTAAATAAATTTGCTCTATACTTTCGCTTTCATCGTTTACGTATCTCTCGATTCATTATCTTGTTATATTTTCCCCACCCTCTACTATCCACTCAGCATTTATATTTCATTGTACTTTCCTCCTTGCAGTTACACAGGTTTTCATCTTTTTCAAAATCACAACAGATCCTGCACACTTTTAAACGGTCCTTTCAGCAACTTTTTACCTGCTTAAATACTAATGTTCAATTATTAGAAAGCATCGGACCGGAGTCTGCCATCTTTATCGCTTTAGAAATTTAAATACCAAGCTAAACGAAGAGAGAAACGGGTCATCTCAAACGAACGAAAAAGCAATGATTGTTTATTTTTGTCGTAAGATATTTTGTGCATGTTCTTTTAGTTTCTAAGAAGAACTGCTGTAAAAGGTAAATGCTGCCGCACCTTCTATTCTTGCAAAACATATATATAAAGAGAACTTTTCAAATAGGAGGAGAAGAGCAGAAATGAACAGAGAAATATTAAGTTCTTTAGTGGGGAAAGCTGTGAAAGTAAACCGCGGCGGCCATGATTCCAGAATTGGCATGCTGATGGCAGTAGAAGAAGATTACTTTGTATTACTTACAAAAGAAGACGGCGTTCTTTATTATAAAGGCCATCATGTGAAGAGTTTGACGGACAACACTAGAAAAGGCATAGATGTAGATTTTGTTATTCCTGAAGATTTTTCTTATATACAAGGCAAAAATTTTAAAGATATATTGCAAGGCTTAAAATATCACTGGGTAACGATTAACCGTGGAGGACATGAGAAATATCAAGGGGTATTGGATGATATTAATGACGATTACATCACTGTCGTCTTTCATGAAGAAGTTATTCGTGTAGCTATGTTTCATATCCGCAATATTAGTTATGATCTAAGAATAGAAGAACCGGGCAAAGAAAATAAAGAAAAAGAAAAAGAGAAAGAAAATAAAGAGAAAAACAAAAACGAAGATAAAAATAAAAATGAAGATCAAAATAAGGATAAACAATCACAGGAGCAAAGCGAGTAGTCCTCCTTAATGATTTTCAAGCTTAACTGCAAAGGAACCACTTTTGAATAAGTGTAGGTGGACATGGATTTTTTACAAGCTTCCATTCATTCAAAGTGGTCCTTGCTATTGAAAAAAGTTAATAACCTGCGAGGAGGGTTAGAAATGTCGAGCCCTTATTTTTCCGATACACTTAAATCACTTATAGGCTATTCTATAGGGATTTTTTCTAGTGACGGGACGTTAGTTAAAGGAAGCTTGGTGAATGTAAAAAAAGATTACCTTGTGCTACAAAACAAAAAAGGAGAATATTTTTATTACCATCTTGATCAGATTAAATCTATTTCAAAAAACACAAAACACTTGGATAAAAAACCGATACAGGACGATTATTTAAACGCGGAAAAGCTACAAGAAATTTTAGAGCATTGTAAGTATAAATGGATCACCATTAACTGCCATAACGATCAACTTATCAGAGGATACTTAAGTAAAGTCTTTGAAGATCACATCATTTTGATTAGCTCTGAAGAAAAGATTATTATGCAAACTTCTTACATTTCCAATATTTTTCCGGGCTTCTACGAAGATTCCGATTCAACCGCCGCTAATGATTTAAATGAGAAGGAAGCAGCCTCCCCAAACCAAACCGAGTATGTAAATAATATTCAGCAGGCATTTCACGAAGAGAAACCATATGAAAATCAACTGACGAATTCCGAGACACATTCTAGTCCTTCCCTGCCTAATGAAAGTGGAACACAGCCACAATTCTATGAAGAAAAAACAATTGAAAATCAACTGACGAATCCCGAGACACATTCTAGTCCTTCCCTGCCTAATGAAAGTGGAACACAGCCACAATTCCATGAAGAAAAAACAATTGAAAATCAACTGGCGGATTCCGAGACACATTCTAATCTCTCGTTGCCTAGCGAGAGTGACACACAACTACAACTTCACGAAGATGCGGAGTTTCTATTAATAAGCCGACAAGATATACAACAAGCAAAAAATAAAGAAAGACCTGTTGAAAAACAGATGACTTACAATGAAAATAATTCTTTAGAAAAAACACAACAAAATGATCATCCAATCGTTGAAAAGACAGCCGAACCGATAGACTACAATCTTTTTGATCAGAAACGCCAATCACGTCCATCCACTGGCAGCGGATCTTTATCTGCCTCTCATGAATACGAAGAGAAAAATGAGCCGACTGAAAATAATAAAATACTTAATAACGATTCAACGATGTCTTCTCATTCAAAGAAACGTTTCTTCAGAAAAAAAGGAAGCAAGAAAAAGTTAAAAATAAATAGAAGAGAAATGAAATCATCACCTACAGAAGAACAACAAATAGGCAAGCAAACAACATTATTGCCTGCTGGAAAGGAGAGTCGCGTTCATATAAAGCCTATCCTAACCCCCGAAGAAAGAGACAAGGTACTCGAATCTCAATATTACTCACTCATGAAGCAGGCTGAAAAAAATTATATGAATTTGAAAAAGAAACGGTTAGCACGAGAAAACCTAAGATAAAATGAAAATTTTCCTGGAAAAGAGATTTATTGGCTGACTCTTTATACCTTTAGGAATGTATAGCTTTTAAGCACTTGAGGAGGGCTTTGTATGGAGAAATTCATCAAACACTATGTTGGAGAGCCAATTACTTTGGAGCTTCTTGGGAAAACGGAATTGTCAGGCACGCTTGTTGATTGGGGCGCTGATGTGCTTGTTCTCTTTAAACAAGATGAGTTTTTTTATATTCCTTTTTTTCACATTCGTGAAATAGAGCTCTTGTCAAACAAAGAAGCAAGTACATTGGCACAGCCTGATGCAATACCAACACTTGCAGTTACTGAAATGCTGTCATTAGAAAAAATCTTATTGGCAGCAAAAGGGACGTTTGTTGAAATAGATGTAACAGCGGCTCAGCCGCTTCATGGCCATATTACCAATACACTGGATGACTATATCGTATTTTCCTCTCCCATTTATCAAACCATGCTCATTCCATTTCAACACATCAAACGACTTACTCCTTATCCAGCGGCCTCTCGTCCTTACGGGTTTAACAGCTCCATATCTCCGCTGGCTTCTACTGCTAAACCTTTTGCCACAACCTTTGATAACCAGCTAGAAGATATGATAGGTACATTTGCTACTTGCAATATTGGAGACAAAAAAAGCATCAGCGGCAAACTCCTTCATAAGGAAGATCACTTTATCAGTTTGCTAACAGTAAAAGAAAAACAGATTCACGTAAATATCCATCATATTAAAACAATAACCTGCACATAAGGGATTTCGCTGCTTTCGATTAAAGGTGGAAAGAGATTGAGCTTTCTGCTTTTTTCTCTTGGTCTTAGAAACGATGAATCACACCCCTTTAAAGCCGATTGTCATATAAACAAACTAAAGAATGAAGGGCTACTAAAAGAAGACTATATGCACCCAGTAAAATAATAAAAACAAGGTGACGATCGTTGTTAACGGGATAACGATTAGTGAGACACTCAGATAATCCTTCCATTGAATTTTAATTTTATTTTCTTTTAAGAGATGCATCCAAATAAGAGAAGCGAGAGTTCCGATAGGCAATAATAATGATCCTATGTCACTTCCAATTATGTTAGCGAGATAAATGGTTTTTAAAGTAATTGGGTCGAGCCCCATTTCTGTTAAAGTAATGGTTCCGATCATCAAAGCAGGATGGTTATTAAAGAGGTTAGATAAAATGGATACGATCCCTCCCATAATGAAAGTCGAATAAAACAGGCCTTCATTGACAATAGGCTCACAGATTTTCACAAGCATCGCTGTTAAACCAGCGTTGTGCAATCCATATATAATTACATACATCGAGAAAGCAAATATCAGAATATGCCATGGAGTTTTCTTCAAGATATCGAACGGTGTCGTACGCAAGTGATACCATCTCCACAACAACAGGATGACTGAACCGAGTACGGCAACTATTTCAATCGGAATGGAAAAATAAGAGGCGGCGAATAAGAGACAGCGAATGATAAAGACAAACAACAACAATTTCATCATAAATTTTGTACGTTTATGTTTGGTTTCAAATGAAAGAGTGGTTTTTAAAGGGTGAAAATTTTTTTCAAAAAAGACTTCTTCTATATCATACAAAGAATCCGGTAATTTTTTTGGGAGCTTTTTCCTGAGCAATATAAACATCAGCCAAGACATAAACAATAATCCTAAAGTAGCTGGAACAAACATCATAGCTGTATGCATATAAAGTGACATATCTACAATTTTCAAAGCTATTAAATTCACAATATTGCTTACGCCGATCGGTGCACTTGAAGCTGTGGCAATAAGCGCTCCGCTCAATAGATAAGGAATCTGCTGATGAGGTTTTAAACGAAGATTTTTTAAGAGCAATATTAAAATTGGAGTGGTAATCAAAATACTTCCATCGTTGTTAAATAAAAGGGTCATTAAAAAACATAGAAGCTGAATATACCAGTATAACCGATAACCTGAGCCTTTAGCTAAACTTGCAAGTTTTGCAGCTGCCCAGTGAAAGAAGCCGAAGCTTTCTAATATTACAGCCATAACAATTGTAGCAATAATGGCGATAGAGGCGCCGCCAATCTTGTGAATGATGTCTGTGACATCTCCCCGGGACACCGTCCCCGTCAGTAAAATGATCACCGCACCAATGGAAGCTGGCCATGCTTCATTCATCCCTCCAGGCCTCCAAAATATAACTAACATCGTTATGAAAAAGACAAACACCGGAATTGCTATTTCCAAACTCATCATTAATTCTTCCTTTTCATTAAAATAAATTCGCCTACAAAGCCCCTCCTTTTTCTCTTACTTTTATCTATATTCCGTTCTATAAAATACGAGCTAGGCAGTGAACCAGCTTTTTAAATTATGTGTTTGTCTCTATGTTATAAATGCACAAAGTCATTGCTAAATAAAATGGCAAAAAAGCAGCTGGGGGAATTCCCCCGCTGCTTACTATTGATTCATCATCCTAAATGAATGTACTTCGTTAAACAATTATTACTTGCACTTGTTGATAAGGCGGTCCACCTCATTTTCAAGCCGGTCAATTTGTCTTTGCTGGCGAGCATTTTCTCTTTCTAACTGCTCAATTTCTCTTTGTAAACGCTCTACCTGCCTCTGGAGGTCCCTAATAGCATCTTCTAAATCCTCCAGTCTGTTTCTTCCTCGGTCTCGGTCTCGACCTCGGTCTTGATCTCCTTTTCTGTCATGCTGCCGATCGTGTTTTTGTTCCTTTTCTTCTTGATTCTTATTTTCTTTGTCATGATCTTTTGGCACATTCCTCTCCCCTTTCTTTATTAAGCTATGAGAGAGAGGAGAAAAACATTAAACAATTATCCTAGTACTAAAAATCCGTTTTCTGTTAGAGTATGGTAGGTCGAAAGTCTACTATAGATGATGACAAGAAGGAATAAACTCTTGCTTCAAGTATTACCTATTTCTATTCAAAGATATAAAAAATTATTATTCTACTTTTCATCGCAGAATAAAATGCAGTGCATTGCTGTAACTAGCTATGTTAAATGGTTGGCTTTTGTCAATTAATTAAATTATTATTTAAAGTGTCCAGTATTTCCTCGTAAATTTTTTTATTGTGCTTCCTTATGTTTTCCACTTGTTTGATTAATTTTTCCACCTCAGTGTCTGCTACACTATAGCTATCATTGTCTTTTGAAAGAATCATATATAAGATAACAAATAGCAAACTACTGTTATCTACATTTACAATTGTATCAGCTTTATTGTCTGTTGAATCCTCTTCTCTTTTTTTCAGATGCTCTTCCAACTTTTTTGTCACAAGCTTCTCAATCAACTCGTTTATATCCTTATTTTTAGATGAAATCATTTGGTATCTCCTTCAGCAATTAATATTAATAGTATTTAAAGATGACACACCAGATGTTTGCTCTGCACAATAAACGAAGCCTTCTATTAAGATATTATTGGGTTTTAAAAGAGAAAAGCCGATTTGAAAGTTTTTAAAAGCAAGCACTTCTCCAGGAAGAATTTTGTCTGTATAGATCGGTTTTAACCAATAGCTTGTTTCTCCGTCCTCTTCCTCCTCCCTTTCTATCCGTTCCCAACCAAACTTCTGATGCTTCTCCATCTGCTTAGCACGCGTAAATTTCCCTGAAAAATCGATTGCCTGGTCACTTTTCACCTTAATTAAAACAATAGGAGACGTGATCACATGACGACTGTTATTTTTCACTGAAAAACTGCCTATCATTATTTGGTTATCCTTGAGATCTTTATTCAGAAGAAAAGAATGAGTAAAAAAGCAACTTACCTTATCCGGCAGTTTGCTTTTCTCCGAAGTTATACTTGTATTTATTTCTTCCAAAAATCCCTTCGCTTCTGACTCCAGTTGGCTGATCGACTGAGCCAGCTCTGCTAGCAATTTATTTGTCATTGATATCACCCGCTTAAAGTATTAAAGAGAGGAATTGTATCCTCTCTTTAATACTATGCGGCAGCATTCATTCTATTCGCCTGCAAGACCTGGAAATAAAACCGGGCATTGAGGCGGAATAACCGGCGCAGGGCATTGTTCAACGAGGATATCGCGCGGTTCACAGAAGTCTGCTTCTATCTCTAAAGTCACATCCGCAACTGTTTGAATGCTTTGGCAAAGGCTTAATGCAATATCGATGCTATCAAATTCAGTGCCTGTGCAGTTGACTCTCACGTTGCACTCTACATCTGTGAGACGGACAACGAGCCGTGTTCCTTCAGGTGCACATAAGAAGATGGATTCTGGTACATCAATTGAAATAGGATCAGAGAGTCCTACAAAAGGAGATGTCCCTGCCACACCGCTAATCTCCACTCTTATGCATAACGGCTTTACAAATGTTACTCTTTGCAGTGTAACAAGTGCCCCATCGATTACGAAAGTTCTGTCTTCTCTTTCACCAATTTCCTCCACTGGGACCTCTGCATTTACCGGAAGAGGATCGCCATTCTCATCCACTAAAAAGCATCTTGTAGTCAAGTTAGTCACCGTAGGATCACATGGATTAAATCCTGGCGGCAAACCAAGAGCTCCGGCAGCTACAGTTTGATTTACTGTATTCTGAAGTATGACCCAATCGTATACTTTTTCTGCGTTAATACATAAAAGCTCTTGAGCCCCCTGTAAATTTTGGCTTTGCATTTCATCTACTCCTTTTTATGGATTTTCTAACACAATAATAAGATATGTAAAAAGTCTAACTATGCTACAGGTTAATCTTATCGTTTACTTTCAATGAGGCTCTTGCCTATAAAAACAGGCTGTTGTTACAGCTATTGCTATACAGGCACAAGTACATCCGCCCTTTCATAAGATAACCTATATTTATGCTTGCAGGAGGTGGACGCTGTATGTCTGATAATGTATATGAAGATTATATCCAGCACTTACATCATCAAATTAATACGTATAAAAAAATGATTCAAAGCTACAAAGAGAATGATTTAGAGCAGGAATACATTGATTTAATGGATAAATACCAAAAGTTAGAGGAGAAAAACGTCGAGAAGGAAGAACTGCTGGCACAAGAGACAGAAAGAAGCGAACAGCTTTCTCTTCAATTAAGCAGCGCATATAATGAAGCAAGTTTGTTAAATGAGCAGATTCAAAAATGGCAGACCGATTTCGCTCAAAAAGAGGAACAATATAGGGACATGTGCAAAGAGAAAGAACGGCTCGCGGTCGAGCTGCAGCATATACGCGAAGAATATGTTCCTTATGAAAAACTGACAGACACCCTAAACTCTCTTGATCAGACAAAGCAAGAGAAAGAAGCCCTGTTAGCTGAAAATAAGCGGATGACTCATCAGCTAGCTGAACAAGACAAGGAAACCAAAACATACAAAGAGCAGATGGAGAGGCTTTCTTTCAAGCTGAAGGCACAAGAAGAAAAAGAAGAACTATATGATGAAATGCGTAAAGAGAAAGAGAATCTGGAATTAGAACTAGAATATATGCGTGAGAAATACATCCCCTACGAAGAGCTGGAGGGTATTTCAAACGCTCTTGATAAAGCCAATCAAGAAAAAGAAGAACTGTTAATTGAGAATCAACGGATCACCAATCAGCTGGCTAAACAAAGTATAGAGGCAAAAACGTATAAAGAGCAGTTGGAGATGATTTCTTCCCAGCTGAAAACGCAGGAAGCGAGAGAAAAGAAGTTACTAGCAGAGGAAAGACAGCAAAATGAACAGCTTTCCCTTCAATTACACAATACATCTCATAAAGCCAATTTATTAAGCGAACAAATTCAAAAATGGCAGAGCGATTTTACCGAGAAGGAAAAACTATATGAAGAAATTCTAAATGAAAAAGAACAGCTGGAGATAGAATTACAGCATATACGGGAAAATTATATTCCTTATGAAAAATTAGAAAAAACTTTAAACACCCTTAACAAGGTAAAACAGGAAAAAATGAATTTGCTGACAGATAACGAGCAGATGGCCAGCCAGCTATCTAAGCAAAACAGGAAAGCTGAAGCTTTGAAAAATGAACTGGAGGATCTTTCTTCTAAATTAACTAAAGAAAAAGCTCAGCATGCTTTCTTGCGAGAAGAGCACGCAGAAATCAAGCGGATGAAAGACGAGATAGAAAAAACAAAAGAAAAATTAGAAAAAGAACGTTCCGAACTTAAAGAATCCTTTCTCAAACTCGAAAAGGAGTATGAAGAAGCCCTCGGCAATCCTGAAGCCAAAGAAAAACAGGAGCTGATAAACAGCGAGAATACAGATAAAAAGGAGAATGATCAGTCAGACCCTTCCCTGCTGACAAAACAGAAATCGAAGGGACACATCGATCTCGGAGGCAATCCGTACGCTTTTCTCTTTGAAACTTATCTTAAAGATTATTTATTCTTCAACAAACACTTATTAGAAAATACCCTCATGCAGGAGCAAATTTTGAGAGAAGCGGCTATGCATGAGAAAGATTCACAAAAAAAGGAGGAACCAATAGTACACATGAATGAAGTAAATCAAAATATAGAGATGCTTAAACAAAGCGGGAACATTGAGCAGCCAGCGATTTCATCCTATGCACAGCAAACAAGCGAAAAACCCGCCCAGGCCCAGGATGTTACCCAAGAAAGTTTCATCCAAGTTTTATTGGAACAAAAAGAATTAATATTGAATTTACAAGAACAAATAAAAGAGTTGAAAACGAGTATACCAGAAAAACAAAAAGGTGGTTTCCTGGAGGAAGATCATTCTAACAATTCGTCATCTAAATCCGTCACCTTCCGAGATTTACAAGGAGCCTCCGTTATGCAACCTGTCATAGGAAATAAAGCAAATAAATACCGCGGCGAGGTGGAACAATTTCAAAGAAATCTAATGAATGTTAACAAACTAGGGCTAGATTCTAAAAAGAGTGGAAGCACTCATGAAAATCAATTATACAACAAGGAAACCAACCATTGGAGCGGCAAGGGACCTTATGTTATTAACCTCCCTCCTATTCAAGCAAACTCATCCGCTCCTTTGCCAAAAGTCAAAAGCAGCGAGAAATCTGAAAGTGATTCTGATGACATCAGCACGCCTGCGCCATCAAATGAAAGAACACCTACTAATAACAAGCGAACCATCCAAAAACCAAATCCTTCCCCAGTTCCTACAGCCGACACACCTGACTTCGCTACCGTTAAAAGCGAACCATTAGGCCCATCTAAAAGTAGTTCTCATTTAGAGCTTCAGGCTGACTTTTCCGCCGGAAAAGAGATAACAGCTAAGAAAAAGCTTGAGAGCTCTGAACAAAACAAGAAAGAAACACAGCCCTTAGATGCCAAATATAATGAAGCCAGCTCAGCTGCTTTAGAGCATTTAGATTCAGAGCGGCCTTCCAGAACCTATCGAATCGTTTCAACCTATGAAAGAAAGGCCTCTACACTGGATAAGGAACCCTCTTTGGATCCGATCGCTGGGAAGGCAACAGAAAACCAAGAGATAAGCAAGCAAACAAGCAAATCGCAACAGGCAGAAAACAATGAAGCAACCAAACAAATAATCAAGCTGAAACAGGAAGAAGACTCTAAAGCGAATAAACCAACGATCAAAGCGGAACAAATGGAAGCCACTAAAGTGAGTAAACCAACGGCCAAAGCAGAACAAACAGACGCCACTAAAGCGAGTAAATCAACGGCCAAAGCAGAGCAAACAGACGCCAGCAAAGCGAATAAACAGATGCTCAAAGCGGAGCAAACAGAGGCCAGCAAAGCAAATAAACAGATGCTCAAAGCGGAGCAAATGGAAGCCAGTAAAACGAATAAGCAAATAATGAAAGCGGAACAGGCAGAGGCCGGTCCGTCAACTGTGAGACACAAACAGGAAGACCCGAGTAAGACAAGAAGAAAATCTCTATTTCAACTTGTATGGGATAAAATCACATGAAAACCGATGCATTACACATCCCTCTCTCTGTCTATAACGAGATGGTGCAGCATGGGCTTGAAGAACTCCCTTATGAAGCGTGTGGAATTCTATCCGGCCGGGAAAAACAGGTCAGCACCTTATGGAAGCTTCAAAATGAAAAAAGAGCGAGGAACAGCTATTTTGTTAGTGCCCAAACGGTATCTGCTGTATTAGATGAAATAAATGGCAATGGTGAAAAGCCCATTGCCATTTACCATACCCATCCCACTGCAAAAGCTGTGCCTTCTCAAATAGATATTGACTGCCACCCTCATTCAAGCATCTATATGATTATTATTTCTTACCAGAAGAAGATTCCTGTCGCCCGCTGCTTTTTCATCTTAGAAAAAAGTTTCCAGGAACTCTTATTGAAAATTGAGTAAGAAAAAACGGTTCACCTATCTTTTATGAAGATGTGCAATTGTCCAAACCATTATTTCCCTCTTCTCATAGGATATCATGTAAGCAGATTCACAATACACCTTCCACGGTCTTAAATGCTTTATTGATCTCATCTGAATTTGCCTACAAAAATAAAATTATAGGAAAGGATTGTATTCGTATGGCATTTGGTAACCAATGGGGCTCTTCTGGTAAACGTTGTAAGCCTGTTGTTAAACAAGACGATTGGAGGGGATGTGATCGTAAGCACGATGACTGGAATGACTCAGGTTCTTCCTGCGATTCCTGTGGACATAAGCATTCGCATTGCAACTGTCATTTCAAGTCGATTAATAAACCCGTCCACTTAAACAGCGACTGTGTATTGGTTAACTCAGTGGTGTGCACGAAGACTGTACAAAAAGTAGCTGAAGTCGTACTTCCTATTACTGTGTTTGCTGGTTTAGGTGCTCTTGAAGATCTTGTTGCTGTAGATGTTGTGCCTAATTTAGCTGGCGTGACAATGAACGCGAGCGTCATTAGAGACAAAGTTGTTAACATTGGGGTTATCCCTGCAACTATTACGGTAACGATTGCAGGAGTTGCTCTTCCTGTTACTCTTACAACTTCTCTCCCATTCCAAGAGCATACAGATTGTCCTGGTGCTTGTCCTGGAGATACATTGACAGAAACTCCACTTGAAGTAGAAGGCATCTTCGTTCAACCAGGCGTACCAGTCGTTGGAATTACTGGTGTAACTCTTGTAGAAGGTATTTTATTCAAGATCATTCTGCGTACAACACTCACTGTTACTCGCCCGCTTATCGCAAAATCAAACAATCTTAACTTTGACTGCTTGCAAGATGTAAATCCGCATCGCTGTGAAACAACAACTACTCCTACAACAATTCAATTTCCAACCCCTCCTGGCGGAGGTCTTCTAGGCGGTGGCGGTGGCGGCGGATTGCCAACACCATAAAATCCAATTACTCTTTCTTTAGCATCTAGGGAAGACTATTCACTCTGCTCAAATCAAACACAAAATAAAAACAGCCGTTTAGTTTATCTAACGGCTGTTTTTTTCTTTATTCACAAGTTTCAAAACCATTTTATCCTTTAAAGGAAATTGAACCGTCAAAAAGAAGAATATTTTTTCTGTTATTTATTTTCCTGTCCCTCTTCCTCGTCATAAGCAATCAATACAATATTCTCTCCAATTTCCTGCCTTAATTCCTTTTCCAGCGACTGCACTTTTTGCAAATGGTTTTCGTTCAGGTCCGCAACAGGAAAACGTTCGTATACACTCATTTTCACGGGCTCCTTTCGTTTATGCTGCTCTTTATTTTGCCCGCCTGCCTGAGCATTATGCAGTCCCGCTGCTCATTTGATTTTTGAATAAATACACGTGTTCCTCAGTTCTTTCCCGTCGACCGATACATCGTCATGACGCAAAGTGCCTTCTAAATGAAAGCCAAGCTTTTCAGGGATCGCCCGGCTCTTGCTATTTTTTTCATCGCAGCGAATCTCCACCCGGCGTGCCTGTAACACGTCAAGGGCAAAATCCGTGAGCGCGTCAACCGCTTCCGCGATATAGCCGTTACCGCTTTGGCGTGTATCAATCCAATAACCGATTTCAAATTTTGGCACGCTCCAGTTCATGCGATGCAAGCCTGTTGAGCCGATAAATTCTCCCGTTTCTTTATTAAAAATGTGAAAGCGCAAATCCTTACGTGTTAAAAATTCAGCATGAGCCTCTCTTACATTAGCCTCCGTTTCATCTAAGCTTTGTTTGTGCCTAGCAAACGGCAGCCAGGCTTGCAGCTCCTCCCTCGAAGCGTTTATTGCTTCATGCACCACTTTTCCATCTCCCGGCTTTGGCATTCTAATGAAGAGCCGTTTGGAATAAAGCTCACTTGGAAAATCCAGCAAAATCGGTTTCACTTGCATCCCCCCATAATATCCCATCCCTCACAGCACTCTGCTTGAAACGGCATCTATTTCAAAATTATTACATTAATCTGTCTTCTTATCAACAAATAAAAGAAAAACAACTCCACGCATAGAAACTCATTCCATAAAATTAGTTACTTTTGGGGAATAATATGGAGAAACAGTCGAATACTGGTGGTTTTCGCTATTCTCTTTGTCTGAAAATACGCTATAATGAACACAGAATTGAGTTTCACAAGAACGGCTACTTTTATTGGATCATAGGGCAAGCGATATATGAAACGGCCAGCTCTTTCAAGCAGCTAGAAGCTCCGTAGTAAACCAAAAATAACCTGTCTATTCTGTAAATTATTCTATAACCGGAGGTGCCAATCGTGAAGGAAGAATTAGCCTCGTTTTACCAAATTTTCACGACGACGAAAGAAGCCATCGAGCGCTTTATGGATATGCTTGATCCAGTCATTGAACATGCTAAGGATGACCATGAACGTTTGTATTATCACCATATTTACGAAGAGGAAGAGCAGCGGCTGTCCCGGCTTGATGTACTGATTCCACTCATCAGCAGATTTCAGACTGAACAAAATGGCAATGCTTTTTCTCCTAGTAACAACACATTTAATCGCTTGCTGCAGGAATTAAATCTTGAAAAATTCGGCTTACACAATTTTATTGAGCACGTCGATCTTGCCCTCTTTGCCTTCACAGATGAAGAACGACAGACCTTATTAAAGCAGCTCAGAGTGGATGCTTACGAAGGGTATCAATACGTGAAAGAAAAATTAGCCGAAATTAACAAGCGGTTTGACCATGATTATGAAGACCCGCATGCTCACCATGACGAGAAGCATGATCACTTAGCTGCTGTTCCTGATGCTTCGACTCAAAAACCACAAGCCAAAAAACGAAAAGGTTTTACTGTTGGCAGCTTAATCCAATAGGCCCCGCTAAAAAGAGGAGGAAAAAACATGAATAAATCGCAACTATACCCGGATTCTCCGTTAACAGATCAAGACTTTGCCCAGCTCGATCAAACGGTCATCGAAGCTGCACGCAGACAGCTTGTCGGCCGCCGCTTTATTGAACTGTATGGACCGCTGGGAAGAGGCATTCAAAGCGTCTTTAATGATATTTTTGTTGAGAATCATGAAGCAAAAATGGACTTCCAGGGCTCTTTCGATACGGATATTGAGTCTAGCAAGCGCGTCAACTATACGATTCCGATGCTATATAAAGATTTTGTCTTGTACTGGCGTGATTTAGAACAAGCAAAAGTTTTAGACATTCCGATTGACTTTTCAGCTGCTGCTAATGCTGCCCGCGATGTTGCTATCTTAGAAGACCAAATGATTTTTCATGGTTCCAAAGAATTTGATATCCCCGGCTTAATGAATGTAAAAGGCCGGCTGACACATTTAATGGGGAACTGGTATGAGTCCGGGAGTGCCTTCCAAGATATCGTCGACGCTCGAAATAAGCTTTTGGAAATGAATCATAATGGTCCGTACGCACTCGTGTTATCACCTGAATTATATTCTCTTTTGCACCGTGTACATAAAGACACGAATGTGCTGGAGATTGAACATGTTCGCGAACTGATTACGGACGGTGTATTCCAATCCCCTGTGTTAAAAGGCAAAACAGGCGTTCTTGTTAATACAGGCCGCAACAATTTGGATTTGGCTGTATCCGAAGACTTTGAAACGGCTTATTTAGGAGAAGAAGGAATGAATCATCCATTCCGCGTATATGAAACCGTCGTACTGCGCATTAAACGGCCGGCTGCAATTTGCACATTAGTCGATCCGAAAGAATAAAGGGCTGCGTAACGATGAATAACCGGAAATTTACTGTCGGCTCCCTTATTCCAAATCAGCAGACTGCCGAACCGGCCGCGGTCGCATGGCAAACGCAGCAGCCTCCGGAAAAACAATTAAAAACCAGCATTCGTCTGCTGCAAAATGGACAAACCTTTCAGGTGAAGCGTTTCAAAGGCAATTTGTTAGAAGCAGCATTGAAGCAAAATCAGGCTCTTCAATTTAAATGCCGAAAAGGTACGTGCGGCGTCTGCACAGTGAAAGTGATAGAAGGGGCCTCCTTGCTGTCACTGCCAAATGAACAGGAACAAAAGAAGCTAAAGCAGTCTTTAACAGAAGGATATCGGTTAGCCTGCCAAGCAGTCATCTATTAAAAAAGCTGTCCCGCGCCTATGGCCGGGACAGCTTCTTGTTATTAAGCATGTAGTCTGTCATTTAAATGGACAAGTTTGTCTTCCACAGAAAATGGCAAGCAGACATCGTGTTTTTTCAGTTCTTTGACGCTAATATCGCGAACAAGCTGCAATGCTTCTTTTTTAAATGTATGCGTGACAAATCCCTCGTTAATTTCACATAGCTTGCGTAAATATTGTACCGTATCCTGCAGCAGCATTTGCTTTACGTAGCTATTTTCCATCTGACAAATCAGCTTATGCTGCAACCCTTTGATCACCGCTATTTGATCAACATGCGTCATAATGTTCATGCCATCTTCATCGATAAAACAGAGGGAAACGTACTGCCCTTTTGAAAGATCAACATTCGTGAATACTGGATGAACGTACACTTCTCCCGACACCAACTGAATCATACTCGCTTCTGCCACTCCGCCAATTTTACGCTTGTTCGAAATCACTGTATGAATGTCTTTTAGTCCATGCAGCATGTTCATCATTTGTTTATTCGCTCCGTTCTTCAAAATGATACTTTCATTTTAAAGAAAATGATAATCATTGTCAATTAGTTTTTCGTCGGGTCAATTGGTGCGCTCTTTTATCCGCCACTATATTTTATTAGCCCATTCTGAATGTTATTCTCCAGATTCTTCTATTGACTAGCCTAACACTCCACTTTTTCAAACAAAACAGCGGTTCCCACACCGCCGCCGCTCCCTAAAGCGGCGAGTGCATAACGCGCTTCAGGTCTTCTTTGCATTTCATAAAACAGCCGCGTGACTAAAATAGCGCCGGAAGCTGCATACGGGTGTCCTAGAGCAAGAGCTCCTCCTCGGACATTCAATTTGTCGGCAGGGATATCGAGTTCTCGAGCACAGGCTGCTATTTTAACAGCAAAGGCCTCATTAATTTCAACTAAATCGATATCATCCATCCTTAAATGATTACGAGCAAGCAATTGCCGAATAGCTGGTACGGGCGCGATGCCAGGGTGATGAGGATGAACAGCGGCTACCTCGCTGTCAACAAACCGCAGCACCGGCCGGAATTGCCGGACAAGTGCCTCTTGCTCTTCCATAATGAGCACCACGCTGGCTCCATCGTGGATGCCACAGCTATTTACAGCCGTCACTGTGCCGTCTTCTCTTTGAAAGACTGCCTTTGCTCTTTTGGCAAGCTTCGCAATATCCCGCTTTTTGCAAAATTCCTCATCAGCTTTCAAGGAACTAGCTGGGATTATCTCCTCTGTGTAAATCCCCTGTTCAAAAGCTGTCCAGCTTCGCTCATAGCTAATTTTTGTCCATTCATCTTGTTCTTCTCGAGAAATAACATAATCCTGAGCTACATATTCAGCAGCTACTCCCATGTCAGGATCGCCTATATGGTCAGGTGCAAAACGGGCACGGGATGGAAACGGAGTGGTGCTTGTACTTTCTGTTCCACCGGCTAAATAGATCTTTCCTGCTCCACCTTGGATGAAATAGGCGGCCATCCGGATAGCTTCAAGCCCGGCACTGCATTGACGGTCAATCGTCAGGCCCGGCACAGAAAGCGGCAGACCAGCCTGCAGACCAGCCAAACGGGCAATATTTCCACCCGGCCCCACGATGTTTCCTAAAATCACATCGTTTACCTCAGCTTCTATTCCTCTTCCAAGATATTGAAGCAGAGGTGCGGCCAGTTCATGAGGCTGCCATGATTGAAATATTCCATTCTTTTTTCCAACCGGTGTGCGTTTAGCATTTACGATCACTGCTTTATAAATGGGAAGACACTCCTTTTTCCAATTCTTCCTTTAACTTTGCCCGGGCAATTTTTCCGCCTGCTGTCATTGGTATATCCTCCATAAAAAACCATTTCCGCGGGATCTTATAAGAAGCTAACTGTTCCTTGCAAAGTCTTTTTAATGGCTGCTTAGTCGCACGGCCTTTAATCACGGCAGCAACGACTTCTCCCCAATAAGGATCCTTCAGCCCGACAACAGCTGCTAGTTCAACTTCCGGATGCAAAGATAACACCGCTTCAATCTCCTCGGGAAACACATTAATGCCTCCATAGAGTATCATGTTTTTCTCCCGTCCTTTTATGTAAAGAAACCCTTCCTCATCACAGTAGCCCATATCATCGACGGTGCTCCAGCCTTGTGAGTCCTGCAATCGCTGCACTCCGGTTGTAGTTACATACCCGTCGCAAACCAGCTCGCTTTTCACGTATATCTTCCCGGTTTCATAAGAAGCAGCTACTTCCCCGCTTTCTTTGCGAATTTGAATAGCCACGCTATAACAGGGCTTGCCAACCGAATCAGGCCTCTCGCTATTTTCCTCATTGGATAAGACGGTCACAAAGCTTAACTCGCCAGCCCCGTAAAATTCGAACATCTTCAGTTGCGGAAACATCCTCCGTATTTTGCTTTTAGAATCTTTTTCCCATTTAGCACCAGACGAAATAAAAGTCAGCGGCTGCCTCACAATCTGGTCCTGTCTTAACAGGGCCTCGATCATTGTAGGTACAAGATAAACAGCCGTAATCCGATAATTTTGAATGACCTGCAAGGTAGCAGACGGCGAAAACTTTTCTAATAAATAAACGGTGCCGCCTAGAAATAACGTACTGATCGCTCCGTAAAGAAAATGGGAATGGATCAGGGCACCTGGCACGAGCGTGTATTCATTTTCTTTCAATCCAAAATCGTGCCTGTTGCATTTAAAACTGGCAAGCCAGGATTGCTGCGAACGAACAAACGCTTTTGGTGCTCCTGTAGAACCGGAAGTAAACCCCATATAAAAAGGAGTATGACCAGCTATCTCTCTCTGAGATCGTTCCTGTATTTGTTCAATTTCATTTGAAATGCTCTCCCAACTGAAAATGGCGGTATCAATAAAATCAATCTTTTTAGATAAACTCTCTGTTGTCACAATCAAAGACGGAGAACAAACACGAAGCCGCTTGTCCAGTTCATCTCTGCTCCATTTCGGATCTAACGGGACAGCTGTCCATCCTGCTGCCGCCGATCCGGCAAATAATTGTAAAAACGGCAGTCCGTTACTCATAAAAATGCCCACCGTCTTGTTTTCCTGCTCTTTTGAATGGAGCCAGCCGGCTGTTTGAAGAACGAGCTGATGCCATTCCCTCCAGCTCACCTCCCGATCCGGTGTTTTCACCGCCAGTTGATCAGGATGGCGATGAACATGCTCGGAATAAATAGAAGTAATAGATGCCATAATGATTCTTCCTTTCTAAATCAAAAAGCGGCTTATCCTGCTTTAGCAAACTGTTTGGCAACTGCTGTCGACTTTCTTAGCTTATAGACTAAATAAGAAGCGGCTGTAGCTTTGATTAAATCTCCCGGGATATAAACGAGACTAATTTTAATCGTGTGAATAAGCGACAAATCCATAACGAAAGCTTGAACAGGTATACCAAATAAATAAAGGGTAAACACACCGATAGTTAAATTGATGAGCAAAATCTTTCGTAACGTCCATGCTTGAAAGCGAGAAAGTAAAAAACCAAGCAAAGCTGCTACAATTGGATAGCTGAATAAGTAACCGGCGCTTGGCCCGATGAATACTCCAATGCCCCCGCGTCCACCGGATAAAAGCGGCAAGCCGGCAGCTACAAGCAATAGGAAAGTAACCTGACTCATAAACCCAAGTCGAGCGCCTAATACTCCCCCAGCGAGAATAACGCCTAATGTTTGCAATACGATTGGTACGGGAGTAAACGATAGCATAATGGGCGGAACCATTCCAAGTACCGCCATTACGGCTACAAATAAGGCTACATAGGTTATTTCTCGGGTCTTCATGTAAATTCCTCCTTATTCTCCTTATCTAGTAAACTAAAAACACTGTCAGTTTATTAGATAGAAAAATAAAAGTCAACCTAAAATTAATAAGGTTTACATATATATTTTTTACGGGCGATAGCTGACAAATCTCCTTTCAAGCTCTCCATCATCCAGCCGCTGCTCACAGAAAGGGATATAAATGTCAGCAAAAAAGCCGTGCCATTCGTTTGATTTTCAAACGGCACAGCTGATTTCTCTCTCTATAAAATAAAATGACCGGTGCGAGATCGATTTATTTAAGATGGAACCTTATTTCCTTGGCAGCCTCCTCGGCTATTCTTATGGCTTCCTCTTTTGTATCTGAAGAGGTGATCACATACCCATAACGGTCTCCCATTGATAAAGGAGGCTGCAGCATCTTCCCTTTTTTAGGCTTGATAAACACTTCTTCTACCCCCGGAACTCGCAAGCAACGCTTCTTTCCCGTTACTTTTAACAATTCTCCTTTAGAATCAACAGTTAGATAATGAGTATAAACAAATTGGGCATGTTTTCTCTCCAAATCCGGTTCCTGTCCTACAAATAATTTAATCGTTTCTTCAACCAGGTTAATCCCGTAAGCTACCTCAATCATCCGGTTCATGGCCCCGCCTGATATTCGAGGGTTAATCTCAATTAATTTCCATTCGTTTTTGACTAACCTCATTTCTAGATGACAGGCCCCATTCTTCATCCCAAGACTGTCCAAAACGGAGCTTACTGTTCTAAACACATGATTGTAAAATGACTCTTCCATGTCAGCTAACACGCAGTAGCCAGTAACAATAAACCGTTTAAAATAAGTAATCTCTTGTTCAATCACAGCCACAATATGCAATTTTCCATCATGCACTAGAGCTTCAATTAAATATTGAGGACCCTCTAAATATTCTTCTACTAAAATTTCCTCGTTGCCTTTTTTTATTAATTTTTTAATAGACTCTCTTAATTGTTTCTTATTCCTTGCCAATAAAACGTCTTTTGACCCTGTGGATGTAGGTGATTTCACAATAAGGGGGAACGGTTTCTGTTGTTCATTGAGAAAATCGCTTAAGTATTGATCGGTTGTATACCGCGCAAAATACGGGGATACGGGATGGTCTTTAAGAAGTTCCCGGGTTAGGACTTTATCTTCCATCATTCGAATTGGTTCAGAAGAAACAACGCTCGTGCAAAACTCTTCTGTCAAAGCCGCTGCCACCTGAACAAAAGGGTCGATAAAGCTTAAAATAGCTACTATTTGTTTTCCTTGATTTTGTATTTCTTTAATGTTCTCTACTAATTGATCGTGATCGTCCAACTTTGTTAAGATCATCCGATGAACATCTGGAAATTCAAGCCTTTGCTGCAAAAACTGTTCCCTGTCCGTTAATAATACATTAAAAAATCCCAATCTCTCTGCAGCTTTAATGGCTTCTCTGCTTGATCCGGACTTATTGCTTCCAATAAAAATAAGAGTTCTCATTTGTTATATTCCTCTTCCCGCTATCATAGGTTTTCATTAAGGCTTCATTTTTGTGCTTATATAAACAGGATATAAAAAATAGGAAAATTGGTTCTGCATCACTGACAAAATAGGCAATTTTTTGGTGAGTTGATAGGAGGGGGGATGAAATGAAAAATGGTCTTAGTCGGAATGCTTCATCATCGGAAAGATCCTGAAAAGGTCAGGAGAGCCTATGCTTATGCCGTTGTGGCTAAAGCGGAAGGCATTGATTTTTTTTACTTTACTCCCGGAAAAGTAGATGTAGAGAGAAAGAGAATACAAGGAAAAGTCTATAAGAATGGCCATTGGGTTGATAAGGAATTTCCTTATCCGGATGTAGTGATTAATTCGAGCTCTCCTATGAACGATAAGGCTGCGAGGGTAGTTGATGAGTTATCTTACACTATTCCATTTACAAGCCTCTCCATTGGAAATAAATGGTCTGTGCATAAGCGACTTGAGCGAGGAAAAGACTTTGCCTCTTTTCTTATTCCTACTTATCATTTAACGACTGATATTAGATGGATGGACATGATTGAGCAATATTCAAAGATCATTATTAAACCAGTGTCTGGCCATCAGGGCAACGGAATTATCTTTATTGAGGTTCATGGAAAAGACCGTTATAGAGTGAATAACCAAGGTCATATTGTCATGAATACTAAAGAAGAACTGATGAAGCTTGTCCACTCGAAAATACAGGAGCAAGTCTATATCATCCAGCCATTTATTTCTTGCCAAATAAAGACCGGCCATGTATACGATTTCAGATTGCATGTACAAAAGAATGGAGAAGGAAAATGGGTGATTACCTCCATCTATCCACGGATAGGCAAATTGGGAACCATTACGTCAAATATGGGCAGTGGCGGCTATACCGCTTTTTTAGATGATTTTCTAAAGGCCGAGTTTAATGATTCCTGGTATGATATTAAGCGGGAGCTGGAATGGTTCGCCGTAAATTTCCCTGTCCACTTCGATTCTTTATATGACCACAGTTCTTTTGATGAATTAGGGATTGATGTCGGCATTGATGAAAAAAGAAAATTGTGGCTGTTTGAAGTGAATTGGCGTCCCGGTCCCCCAGTCATTTTTAATTTAGAATTGGATGTAGCCCGAAACGCTATCCATTATGCCGCTTATTTAGCAAAGAATGTGTAGTAGAATAAGAACACCGCCATACGGATAACCAAAATGGCGGTGTTTCTCTTGATTTATAGATAATCTTTCGGAGAGCGTCTATTTGCATTTTGACTCGATGTCTGGTAAAGGACGCTCTATTAATTGAGAAGGCAGGAATTGAATCGCACAGAAACAGGTCAAGTCCACAGTTAAGCAAAAATTAGTCTCCAGTAACGAAAATACTTCTGAAAATGACGCCACTCTGCATCCATCGATACCTATCGGTTCCAAAACAGATAAAGTTGCACAAGCGCCGTCGGCATGTAAAGTCTTTAAGGTAAAGAAGGAAGAAAGCAGCCAATCGCCCTCTCCCTCCTCCATGCCCTTTCCTACAAACAGGTTTCCCCGGTTCATATATAATAAAAAAGGAAGGCTACTTTTTTCTTTATCCAAGGTAAAGAAAGAGCTCTCATCTTCAAGCCACTCTTCCTCTTTTAATAAGGTGGCCATTAATTCATATATACAACTTTTTGAGACAGAAGAATTGTAGTTACTCAACGTTTTTCCTCCTTTCCATAATGTTTGCCATTATATAGGTTTAAGATGAAAGTGAATATGGCTGGCAGCCTTTAACGCAATTTCCTTTGCCTCGCTCTCCGTCCTGCCCTTCGCTAACACATAACCGTACCGATGCCCCATCGACAAAGGAGGGGTTAATGTTTGGCCATTTTTAGGTTTTATATAAATTTCAATGACACCTGGTTCTTTCCTAGCCTCATTTCTTCCGGTTACTTTTAAAAGTGTGCCGACTAGATGAACCGTCATGTAATGGGCATATACATGATTTTTATGCTTCCGCACTAATAAGGGCTCATTCCCTAAATAAATTTTCAATATTTGTTCCACGTAGCTAAACCCGTATGCTTCTTCCACGAGCTTATTCATTATTCCTCCGGAAATACGTGGATTGATCTCAATTAGCTTCCACTCCCCCTCTACCCACCTCAATTCTAAATGACAATTTCCATTTTCTACATCCAACTCACTAATAATTTCCCGTGAGGTTTCAATCAAGCGGTTATACATTTCTTTATTACGATTCAAGACCACGCTATATCCTGTCACAATAAATCTTTTTCTCCTTGTAATCTCCTGTTCGACTACAGCCGCAATGTGAATAGTGCCCTCAAAAACAATCGCTTCAACAATGAACTGCGGTCCTTCAAGATACTCCTCAATAAGAATCTCTTCCCCCGGATACCTCTTACGCAAATATTTGATGCGATTTCTCAGCTCATACTCATTTTCAATAAAAAAAACATCCTTTGATCCAGCGGAGTTAGGCATCTTGACCACAAGAGGGTATCTTCCTTTAAGAAGGCAAGTAACTGGATGAATCGATTCATTTTCTTGAACAATTAAATAATAGGGGGAATACTTTTTTTCTTTTAAACAGGCTCTCATTCGTGCTTTGTTTTCCATTATTTTTATGCTTTCTACAGATAAATTTGTGTGACAGAGATGATTTGAAAGCTCTGCTGCAATGTGAACATAAGGATCAATAAAGCTTATAATGCCAACCACCTGATAGGTAGATCGAATGTTCATTATCGCTTCTTCAATGCTTTCCTTCTGTTTTAAGTTCACAGCATGCATTTCATCCACTTCCGTAAATTCCTTGTTTTTCTCAAGAATGCTCGCCCGATTCGTTAACAGATGGGTAAAAAACCCCATCTCTTTTGCTGCTTTGATCCCCTCGCGGCTCGATCCTGACTGATTCGTATCTAAAAAAATAATCGCTTTCATTTTTCCAACGTGCCTCCATGTAAAGTCCGAATAAATACGTATATTGTACACTTGTCTATGATGCATCTTATTCAATTTACTTTTAAAATGAATAGTCATAAATACTATAAATAGAGATTATTGCTCATCGATAATTAAAAAGGAATATTTTTCATATACAGATAGACAAAGTTACGCACAGATGTCCAAGCAATCAGCTCGAATAGTCATACTATATAATGTACGATCACTAAAAATTAAAGAAAGGAGTAACCCGTTTGAAACCTCTAGCCTTAGAGGCGATATTAACTTCAATGGGAATCAAGCCGGACAAGGCCCATCAAGGCGTGTCTATCTCCAACGTTACCCATAACAAGTTTTATCCAGGAAACCACACGTTATATTTTCGGAGAAGCGGAAGGATATTTCTGGATGGGGAAAAGTTTAAGAAGTTTACAAGTTTTTATATAGTAACCGATTCATCTTTCTCCAACATGGACAAATTAAGACCCGAACAAATTATAATGGTGGACGATGTAATGAAGGCCTTCTTTACATTCACTTCTTACTACCGTCATTTATTTGATATTCCTGTTGTGGCTATCACCGGCACTTGTGGAAAAACAACAACGAAAGAAATGCTTAAACATATTTTACAAAAAGACTACAAGGTCCAAGCAACCGTTTCCAATAAAAACGCCGGCTGTTACAACCTTCCTTATTTGATGGGTATCGATGAAGAAACGGATGCCGCTATTATAGAAGCAGCCGTCGCCGAACCCGGTCATATGATGGAAACCTGTAAATATTTCTTTCCAACAATAGGTGTCATGACCATGATTGATGTTGATCATACAGATCACTTCCGCTCATTTAGAGAGTATGTAAGAGAAAAAGAAAAATTGATAAGGGGGCTCAATAATAAAGGAACGCTTATTATTAATGCCGATGATCCTCACATTCTATCCATGGATTTCTCTAAATATCGAGGCAAATTAATAACTTTTGGAAAAGATAAAAAGGCTGATTGGCGGATAAAAGACATGTATTCTCATAAAAACAAGACCTATTTCAAGGTCAATTATAGGGGGAAATCGTATACGGGATCCGTTCCTGGATTAGGAGAACATAACGTTTACAATGCTGTCGCTTCTATTGCAACAGCCAGAGAAATGGGAATGAAGGTTACCTCCGCTATAAAAAGATTAGCATCCTTTGAGCATTTGAGTTCTCATTTTGAGATTATTGAAGGTCGAAACAAAACCGTTCTTATCGATGATACATGGAAATCGAATCCCGCTTCCTTAAAAAGTGGTTTACTATCTTTAGTAGATATGGCTCATTCTTCACAAAGAACCATTGCTGTTTTAGGAAGAATGGCTGAACTTGGAATCTACGCGGATGAAGAATATAAAAAAATCGGTCAGCTACTGAAAGAGATAGGAATAGATGTGCTCATTACAAAAGGTTTTTTTGCAAAAGATATTGCCAAGTCAGCCATTCGCGCAGGAATGAAAAAAGACAATATTTATCACTTTTCTGAGGAAGAAGAAATGAAAAGCTTTTTGGACACCTTCTTACAACCTAATGACATTGTATATTTTAAAACTGACGATACAGACCATGTGTTTGACCGGATCATTCGACATTTAAAACGTTGAGAAGTATGAATAGACAACAGCTAAAAAAGGATGCCAGCAAACTAAGATTTGCTGGCATCCTTTCTTTGTAACAAGTTCCTTTCATGAGGCAGCGTGAAAGGAAAAGGGCTCTCTCCTAAAAAAGCTTCGCTAATCGAAATTTTTTCGTGTAAATAAAATGAAGATGTGTTAAAATTGATCAATCATGACCAAATGGTCAAATTGGAAACCGAATGGTTGGGAAAAAAAGATGAACGAAAAGAAACGGAAAATACTCATTACTGCCATGAAGCTTTTCTCTCAAAAAAGCTTTCATCAAACATCGATGCAGCAAGTAGCTGATATATGCGGGATATCCAAGGGCAGCCTGTATACTTATTTCAAATCAAAAGAAGAGCTCCTATTAGACATTTTTTCTTATTATTACCAACTTCTAAGCGATCAGCTTGCCGCCTCTTCGAAAGATGGTGACACGCCGCGGGAAGTTTTCATTCATGAAATTGCAATTCGCATTCAACATTATTGGAAGTTCCAGGAGTTTTTCCTTATGCAAATGAATGAGTTAAGTGGATTGGAAGATAAGTCGCTGAATCAATATGTTCGCCAGGAAAACGCCAAAATTTTGCGCAGAACAGAAAAAGGAATCGTTTCTGTATTCGGTGAGGAGATCGTTCCGTATGCAGCTGATTTAACAGCTACCTTAAAAGGAATGTTCACTTCATATATGCGTGGGGTGATGGAAGAGGGGAACGCTTGTGACTTCCATAAGCTCGCTCATTTTTTATTTTTTCAGCTTGAAGCAGCAGCTCAAGCACTGATCGAAAAACGGCCGGAGCCATTTTTCGTAACCCCTCTCTTACAGGAGCTCACAGACAGACAGAAGGAAGAAACGGTACATCCGCTCTATATCTTACGAAAATTAAAAGAAACGGCTGCAGCTCAAGAAGAAGCAATCATTGCAGAATCTATAGAAATAATGGAAAAGGAATTGAGAGAATTAAAGCCAAGACCAGCGCTTTTGACAGGGATGATTCGTAACTTGAAAGAAAATGAAGAACTGGCCCCATTGGCCGGGGAACTTGAGAGAATGATTCGTTTATATCCATCGTAACACCGATTTAGTAAGTAAAGAGAGTAAAAAGAAAGCAGGTTGATCCTATGTCACAAAAAAATGTACAACAATTCCCGCTCCTCATTTTAATGGCCAACATGTTCATTGTTATGACAGGCATTGGGCTTGTGATTCCAATTATGCCCACTATCATACATGATTTTGGAGCCGGGGGGAAAACCTTTGGCCTGTTAATTGCTACGTTTGCCTTTGCACAGTTTATCTTCTCTCCGATCGCAGGAGATTTGTCTGACCGGCTCGGTCGCAAAAAAGCGATTGTGTTCGGTCTTATTCTTTTTTCTTTTTCTCAATTTTTGTTCGCTTTTTCCCAGCAGCTAATATTGCTTTACGCTTCGCGTATCTTTGGGGGCATCGGAGCGGCTTTTATGATTCCTTCTATGATGGCTTTTGTTGCTGATATTACGACAGTAGAAACACGGGCAAAAGGAATGGGACGGCTCGGAGCCTCCATGTCACTTGGCTTTGTTGTCGGGCCCGGGATCGGTGGCTTTCTTTCCACACTAGGCTTGCGGGCTCCGTTTTTTATCGCAGGGGCTGCCGCCGCTTTAGCTGTTATTCTCTCTATCTTATTTTTAAAAGAGCCTGAACGTGCGGCGATGCCAATGACATCTAAAAAACGTGATCCTTTATTTAAACAGCTCGCTCTTTCTGCAAAAAAGCCCTACTTTATTCTTTTAATGATGATGTTTACCCTATCATTCGGTCTTGCCAATTATCAAGCAACGATTAGCTTATACACAAATGTCAAATTCGGTTTTAGCCCTTCCGATATTTCTATGCTTATGGTCGTTGGCGGCTTGATTGGTGTCATTGTGCAAGCCTTTGTCTTAGATAGAGTGCTGCGAGTATTTGGAGAAGTCCGTATTATGAACATCATGCTTGTAGTCGCAGCTGCTTCTATGATTGGCTTGTTGTTTGCTACTGGATTCGCTTCTGTTCTTACAGTATCTGCCTTCTTCTTTACTGCCGCTTCCTTGCTTCGCCCAGCTATCAATACAACGGTTTCAAAAATGGCAGGAAGTGAACAAGGCTTTGCGGCCGGAATGAATAACGCCTATATGAGTATCGGCAATATGGTGGGTCCCGCGCTTGCCGGCGCTTTATTTGATATCAATATGGCTCTTCCTTATATATTTGGAGCAGTGATCATTATAATCACGCTTATCATTTGTATGAAATGGGCACAGAGCTTAAAGAGAAAACGCCGTTTACGGACATCTTACCAGCCCCCTTCCGCTCAATAGCAGGCCACCAAAGCGAGGCAATCCCAAAGTGTCTATCACTTATGGAGTTGCCTCGCTTTGGTTTCCTCCGGTGATGGCAAACCGGATAAAAAAAGTGGTTCCTTGCTCACTCGTTTTTAGATCAATAACCGCATGATGCCGTTCAGCTACACTATAGCAAATAGCGAGCCCTAGTCCTGTACCTGTATCTTTCGTTGTAAAGAAAGGAGTGCCAATCGTTTCAAGAAACTCCGGCTTGATGCCGCCGCCTTCGTCCTTTACCTCTAAAACGACCGTATTCTTTTCTGTATATGTTTTCAGCGTAAGTTTCCCTCCAGGGTCCATCGCCTCTAGTCCGTTTAAAGACAAATTTAAAATTAATTGACTAATTTCCTTTTCATCCAAATAAAGTTCGGGACAGTCGCTTAGCTGAAGAGAAACGAACTTGTCGTTCATTAATGCTTCTGCTTGTATTAATGGGTGTAATCCTTCAATCACCGGATTAAGAGGCTGTAGCTTCTTGTCGCTCACCTTATTCTTGGCTAAATTAAGAAACTCAGTGATGATTGAATTAGCCCTATCTAATTCTCCGAGCATTAAATCAACATACTTCACCATTAAATGCTCTGGATCACTCTTTGACAGCTCTAAAAATCCTCTGACGGTTGTCATTGGGTTTCTAATTTCGTGAGCAATGCCAGCGGCCATTTCCCCCACTAAATATAGGCGGTCCAACCGCGCTACCTCGCTTTCCAACCGCACGCGCTCCGTAATATCGGTAATAGCACTTAACACACATTGTTCTCCCTGGATCTCAAGGATCTCTGTCGACAACAGCCCATGCCTGATCATCCCTGCTTTTGTTTGATATTGAATTTCTGCATTGCGAACACATTCACCATTTTTCAAGTCATCTCTTCCTGTGAGATTTAAAACAGGAACGGTTTGATTAAGTATTTCTTCATATGAATAACCAGTATGGTTCAACCAGCTCGCATTTACATCAATATACTTTCCGTCCCTTAACGTACGAAGCTCGATTAAACAAGGACTTGATTGAAAAATTTTATAAAAATGTTCTTTGGATAGTCGCAAAGCTTCGGCCATTTTTTTACGTTCTTCGATTTCTTTTCGCAGTTGTTCATTTGCCTGTGATAATTCCTGTGTTCTTTCCTTCACTAGCTTTTCTAAAAGGGCATATTGCCGTTTTCGTTCTTTTTCCATCTTCTTTCTTTCTGCAATATTACGAATGGAGCAGACAAAAAGATATTCATCTCCTATCTGAGCCTCGCCAATTTGGATTTCGACTGGTATGTCTTTCCCCTCTTTATTTTTGACAACAGCCTCAAGCAGCTGGCCAGTCATTTCTCTGACATAATCCATCAGCTGAGGAGAAAAGCCGGGCAAAAGATTAACCATATGCTTTCCAGGAAGATCATCCATTGAATAGCCAAACATGCGTGTAATAGCCGGGTTAACCGATAAAATACACCCTTGTTCATCAAACGTAATAATCGTATCAAGCAATGTTTCACCAATGACTCTCGCCAATTCTTCATTTTTGCGCAAATCAAATGTCGTGCGTTTTAATTTTTCATTTACTTTTTTCAGCTCATTTTGACGCCGCAATTCACTTTCGTGTTTCAGTTTTTTATGATTTTGATAGATTTTAACAAACTGTTCGACCTTTAGCTTTAAAGTTTCTGGATGAAATGGCTTGAATATATAATCTACTGCACCGAGTCCGTATCCTTGAAGTACATTTTCCATCGTTTGATTGATCGCCGTAATAAAAATAATGGGAATATACTTAGATCGTTCTCTTGCTTTAATAAGATTAGCCGTTTCAAATCCATTTAATCCCGGCATTTGCACATCGAGCAAAATAACAGCAAAGTCCTGTTTGAGTACATACTTTAAAGCTTCTTCACCTGAATTTGCACATACAAGATGGTAGTCCGGCGAAGCGAGGACAGCTTTTAGCACGAGTAAATTTTCAGGATGATCATCAACCATGAGAATATTCACCTTTTGTTGGTGGGCTTCTTCTTCAATTGTCCACTCTTTTTCCTCACTGCTTGCCGGCATTACCTGGGTAGATAAAGAACTATTGGATCTTTCTGTATATTTTTTCAAACGGATCCACTTCCTCATAAAAATTTGTAATGCTCGTAAATTTAATTCCTTCTTTACTGCCAAGTCCGAGAATGCCTGATTGGACTAAACTTTCATGAAAAAGATTATAAACACGATTTTGAAGCAATTTATTAAAATAGATCATGACATTGCGGCAAATAATAATATGAAATTCATTAAATGAACGATCGGCCGCCAAATTGTGCTCGGCAAAAATAATGTTTTTTGCTAAAAATGGATGAAAAGCTGCTTTTTTTTGTTTAGCCGTATAGTACTCTGAAAAAGCACTCGTTCCTCCCGCTGCTAAATAATTTTTTGTATATAATTGCATTTTCTGCAACGGAAATTCTCCATTTTGAGCATAGGTTAGTACAGTTCTGTTCATATCCGTCGCATAAATTCTTGTTTTCTCATATAGGCCTTCTTCATACAAAAGAATAGCCATAGAATATACTTCCTCTCCGGTTGAACAGCCTGCATGCCAAATCTTGATTGAAGAGCAACTTCTTAAAAACGGAATGACTTTTGTTCGAAACGATAAAAAAAAGCTTGGATCACGAAACATTTCCGTGACATTAATTGAAAAGTCTTCACATAACTTCTCCATCACCGAAGAGTCATGCAATACTCTTTCCTGCAACCCCGAAATACTTGTTACTTTTTCTGTTCGCATCCTATTCCAGATTCTGCGTTTTAAAAAGGGAAGCGCATAGTTTCTAAAATCGAATCCATAATAGCGGTAAATCCCTTCAAGCAATAAATCTACCTCTATACTTTCCAGTTCTTTATGCGGCAGACTATCGTTTTGCTCTTCTTGTTCTATTGCTTTGTTCACCCGTATTCCCCCGCCTATCTGTATAACCATACTTGAATAATAGAAAAGAGCTGTTCTAGATCGATTGGCTTGCTGATGTAATCTGAGGCCCCTGCATCAATACATTGCTTTCGATCATCTTTCATCGCTTTTGCTGTAAGAGCGATGATCGGCAGATGCTTAAACTCTGGTATTCTTCTTATCGACTGGATTGCCTCAAAACCATTCATTTCAGGCATCATAATGTCCATAAAGATTAAATCAACATCTGGATTTTCTTGTAAAATCCCAATCCCTTCTCTACCGTTTTCTGCAAACATTACTTCCACTTGATAGTTTTCGAGAGCTGCTGTTAACGCAAAGATATTTCTCATGTCATCATCTACGATAAGTATCTTTTTGCCTTTGAGCAGCACCTGTCTTTCAAGATCTTCTTTTCTCTCCCCTTCACTCACGGGCACTGAAAAAGCAGGCTCAGAGGGAAATACACTTTCTTCCTTCTCACTCTTCCCAGCCGCCGCCTCCATTGCATAAATAGAGGTCTCTAAATGTTTTGCTTCCTGATAATTGGGTAAATATAATGTAAATACGCTTCCCTTATGTTCTATGCTTTCTACCTCAATAAAGCCGCCTAACAAATGGGCAATTTCTCTACTGATGGAAAGACCTAAGCCCGTTCCTCCATATTTGCGGCTAATTGTGCCATCCGCTTGTTTAAATGCCTCAAAAATAAACTCTAAATTTTCCTCTGAGATTCCAATGCCAGTATCCTTAACCACAAAACATATCTCCATATTAGAATGGTTATCCTTCATGCTTTGAATCGTTAGGGACACAGTTCCTTGCTTAGTGAATTTGAAGGCATTCGATAGCAGATTTTTTAAAATCTGTTGTAACCGCTGCTTATCCGTACGAATAACCTCGGGAAGACCAGCAGCGAGTTCAACATAAAATTGAATATTCTTCTTGCGGGCCACAGGTGTAAATTGCGCATTTACAAAATCTTTAATGTCGCTTAGCTTTACATTTTCGAAAATAATTTCCATTTTTCCTGCTTCAACTTTTGCTATGTCCAATATGTCATTAATTAAATTCAACAGGTCCTTTCCTGAAGAAAAAATAGTCTTTGCATACTCTATTTGTTCAGCTGTCAGATTATTTTCGGCGTTATCAGCTAGCATCTGAGCTAAAATAAGCAGGCTGTTTAGAGGTGTGCGAAGCTCGTGGGACATATTGGCAAGAAACTCTGATTTATATTGAGAGCTAATAGTCAACTGCTGGGCTTTTTCCTCTAGTTTTTTTCTTATTTTTTCTAGCTCCCTCGTTTTTTGTTCAGATTGTTCATATTGCTCTTCAAGCTGTTCATTCACCGTCCGCAGCTCTTCCTGTTGCAGCTGAAGTTCTTCTGATTGGCTTTGCAATTCCTCGTTTAATGCTTGAAATTCTTCAAGCAGCTTTTCTACTTTCGTATGATTTAACGTTCTGTTGATGTTCATGCCCACATTTCCGATCACTTCCTGGAGAAACAGCTGTTCAAGCCGGCTGAATGTGTTGAAAGAAGCAAGTTCAATGACAGCCAATACTTCACCCTTAAATTCAGCCGGCATAGCTATCACATGAGCCGGGGCTGCCGAACCAAGGCCCGATTTAATTTTTATATAATTTTCAGGTACCTGATCAAGGGAGATTGTGCGATTTTCTGCGGCACACTGCCCAATAATACCTTCGCCCAAGTAAAAGCTTTCTCCTTCTATTACGGAATGAGGATCTGCATAAGCAGCAATCTTCCGTAATTTTTCTAGGCCTCCCTCATACTCCTTTATGTAAAAAACACCATAATTAGCTCCCGAAATGGCGGCAACCTTATTGATGAACCATTGAGCTAATGTTTCCAAATTATCTATTCCAGGATACATATGGGCAACTTCGGCAATTTTTGTGCTTAACCAGCTTCTTTCCTCTGCTTCGTTTTTTAATTGTTTTTCCTGCCGAGCATGAATTTCAAGAGATTGGGCCATTTCGTTAAAGGCAAGAGCAATTTCCCCGATTTCATCTTTTGTCGTTACTTCTATACGCGGAAGTTGATCTGAACGATTAAAAGCTACTTCAGTCATAACAGAAGTCACCTTTTGCAGACTTCCCGTTATGCTTCGTAAAATCCAAGTCATGATAGTTAAGCCGACAAGGAAAACAGCCACCACATAGATGAAAATGATTTGGTTTGTCCGTTTGTACGTTTCAACAGACTTTTTCAGTTCTGCATCGATTGTTTTCTTCTGAATGTTTTGCAGTTTTTCAGCAATGTTACTCATCTCTTCTCTAATTTTTCGGCTATCATACCAAAATATTTTTAGAAGCTCTTTATCCTCTCCAATGTTTGTGGACGCGTCTGTTTTTTTCTCTAAAGCACTATATTGTTTGCCCAGTCTGTTTAAGTCTTGGATTAAGTGTTGGGACTGTTCTCGTTTATCCAATTTTTCGAGAGAAGTAATCGCTGCATGCACATTCACCATCGCTTGATCTCTGTTTTTTTCTAGTTCTTTTACTAATTCTTCCGGTGGATTGGATATAAGCCCTCTTGACTCCCTGCTGAACACATTTAATTCATCTTGAATCGTATTAGCCAAATCAAGCATCTCATAATTTTTAACAGCGACATTTGTATTTAGGCTAAGTTGATTCATCATAAACATAAGAATAAAATACGAAAGGATGAATAGCCCAAAAAGAAAACCAAATCCGATATAGAGCTTTGTTTTAAGTTTCATTGCTTTCCCTTTCCCCTATCAGCCATTTAGCCTACATATCGCAATAAAGAAAAAACAGACGATTCCTAAGGCTATTTTAGCAGGAGTGATTAATTATATGATAAGTCCATCAGTTACAATTTTCAAACAGACTTTCCAATTATCAACTGTTATTTTGTTATAAGCAAACAAAAAATAAAAATAATAACAGGTAGATTTTGTCGATAAGCAACAAAACAAGTTCTTTCATTTCCATGCTTTAAAATGACCCATTATTCATCGGATTGCCTTACACGCCTAAAAAACCGGAACTCGGTTAAATGTCGAAAATAATCGATGCATACGACCTCGTATATCGATTCCCATTTCTTCCTCTACATGAATGACTAGCTGGCGAGCAAGACGATTTGCTTCCGTGGTCATATTCTGTCTTAAGAGCAATTTTATATAGTCAAAATAGACCTCTTCCTGATAAGGATCTTTTTTAATGAGCTTTTCAAAATAGGTAAAACACTTCTCGTATTCTTCTTGCTGTTCATAATACTGAGCAAGCGTGCGGCATATTTTCATAAATAGAGACCGCATATTCTCTCGTTCCGCTTCTACATAATGCTCATACGGATACTCTTCAAGATAGTCTCCTCTATACAATGCTTCTGCTGCAAGCAATTTCTTTATATTCACTGGAGAATTCGCTTCCCTTCCTGCAGAAGCTAATTGACAAAAACGTTCAATATCCAAATCTATTTCTGTCGTATGGAATAGATAATGATTATCCGAACGACTAATAAATCGGGAATGGCCTCCTTTTTTTAGCGGGGGCTCAAGCGCCTTTCTTAAAGTTGATACAGTTACATGCAATTGGTTTTGAACAGACTCTAATGATCCATTCGGAAAAAGAGCATCAAGCAGAATATCTTTTTCTATTTTCTTATTTCGGTTGGTAACAAGGAATTGAAGCAAACGGAGGCTGGATTTTCTCTTAATGATAACCGGCTGTCCTTTATAAAAGATTTTCAGTGGACCAAGTGTTTGAATTTCAAGCGGAACCTTCTGTTTCTCTTTAATGATTACTCCCTCAACTGCTTTTATCCCAGCTTCTTCCCAATAAAAGTTATGCTCTTTGCATAGTTGTACAAACTCTGTGATCTTTTGTTTTTCTCGCACCCTGTCATTCTTTTGACGATACAATTCAATCTGTGATTTGATGACTGTACAACGATAATAGGCGAACAATTCAAATGCACGAGAAGCCTCCATCAAACAATTCTCAGCCTGTTGCCATTGCTTCCCCTCTATGTAGCTAAGACCCAACTCTCTATTTGACCAGCCAATATCAAAATTAATATTGTATTCTTCGGAAATGTCCACTGCTTTCTTTCCCCATTTAATCGCCCCATTGAGGTCTCCTCTCATGCGAAGCATCCGCCCCATCGTTGTATAAATAAAAAATAATGAAGAGCGATCGTACTTCTTAGCAATTGTTAACGCTTGCTGAATGTGGAGGTCTGCTTCATCCAATTTTCCCTCATCCAGGCAAATAGTAGCGATCGTATCGAGCGCATGAAGCTGGGTATGTTTATGACCATATTTTTCTGAAATAAAAAGGGATCTTCTCACATTTTGCAATGCCTCTTTATACTCTCCAAAATATCGTTGAATTTCAGCGAGCAGATTTAAATTCAAAGCTGTCATTGGCCTATCTTGAAAACGCTCGGATTCCTGCAAGGATTCTAAAAACAGCTGTTTCGCTTTCATCAGGTCACCGTGCATAAGAAAAATAGTCGCCAGCCGATGCTGAAGACTGCATAACCATAATTTATTGTTTTTCTCTTTTAAGAGCGCCATGTTCTTTTCAAATTGAGCAATCAGTTGTTGAATGATGGACAGTGGTACACAGCGAATGAGAAACAGCGTATTGTTGGCAATGTTTTTCTCTAGTGTCATTTCCTCCAGCCAGCCGTCAAGAAAAACCATTGATTCAATCGGATTATAGCGATGGCTAATTAATTCCATCAGCCGGGCAGCCGCTGGATAATCCTTGCCGATTACCGAATAAACGAAAGCATAAACAAATTGGTATCTTGATTCATAAATAGCTGCCAGCTTCAGCTGCTGTTCCTGAAGGGTGATGGAAGAAGCACGTTCTTTATATTTTTGATAGAGAAATTCGCGAAACAGCCCATGATATCTAGTCGTTCCCTCGCTCTCACTGGCAATGAATAGATGCTCACGCTGCAATTGCTGCAAAATATGCTTAGAATCTTTTCTCCCTAACAGCTCATCAATTATTTCTGGGTTGAGTTCAGGCAACAAGCTCGTCTCACATAAGAATTCTTTTATTTCTTCAGACTGAGCTTCAAACACCTCTGAGGAAAGGTAGTCATAAATGTCTTGAACGTGCGGAAATTGTGTCCAGAATTGGGCTCGTTCTTTGGCAGCCATTTTACTGATAATACCTAATATGAGCTGATAGCTTGCAATCCAACCTTCTGTTTTCTTGTATATCAATTCTAATTCATGGGGCTCTAACTTTAATTGATGGGCCGAATGAAAGAATTCCTCCGTTTCAGCAAGAGTAAACGCAATATCATCGGTTGTTAACTCTTTATATTTGCCTTCAGTTTTCAACCTGGAGATAGACAAATTAGGACGAACTCGACTAATGATAATAAATCGAATAAAGGGAGAACAGTGCGCTAACAACTCTTTCATAACCGCCTTAATTTCCGGACTCTGATTGACCGATTGGTAATCATCAAGAACAATGCATAGCGGCTCTTTCTGGGCGGTTAAAAGTAAAAGCAACTCTTCAAACTCGGCTTCTGTACTTTCGGGAGAAGTGTTGGCTGTCGGTCTCTTTTTATGCAGCTTTTCCATAATTCCTGCCTTTAAATAGCTTATAAATACATGCTTATAACGGTCAGAGACTGTAAGGTTATACCAGACAGCAGGAATCTTTTTTTCATGGATGTAACTAGCTACAAGTGTGGTCTTCCCATACCCACTATCTCCAATAATTGAAATCAGAGATGCTGGTTTCAGGCACTCCAGCTCGGAGAATAAGCGGCCGCGCTGAACAACCGGAGAGTATACAGGCATTCTTAATTTTGTCTCTATCCATTTCATTCTACTATCTCTCCTTTAAGACAGAATTGTAACCGTTTTAATTTTTATCATTGTAAGAAAGAGGAGTTTATTTGTAAGAACGCAGTAAGAAAGATATTTTAATATTCAGTCTATAGTATTTTTTTTATATTTACAATCTACTTTACAGGAGGAAATGAAGATGTCAATTCAAACAGAAAAAGCCAAAACAATTGCTGAAAATTTAGTTGAATGGGATAAAAAACATTACTTCCATCCAACCACTCCACTGAAAGATCAACAAGCGAATGGACCTGCGCACATTTTTACAAAAGGCCATGGCATTCATGTAACCGATGTTCACGGCAATCAATTTATTGATGGGGTTTCATCATTATGGAACGTAAACATTGGCTATGGGCGCAAGGAACTTGCTGATGCAGCCAGTGAGCAAATGATGACTCTCGCCTATGGATCATCATTCTTCAATAATTCTCATGATGTCGTTATCCGTTTGTCTAAAAAACTAGCAAGTTTGGCACCTGGAAACTTGAATGTCAGCTTTTTTACCTCAGGCGGTTCGGAATCAAATGAAAGCGCCATCAAAATTGTCCGACATTATTGGAAGATGAAAGGACAGCCGGAGCGCAAGAAAATTATCGCACTAGAAAGAAGTTATCACGGGGTCACGATGGGAGCAACAAGTGCAACGGGTGTGCCAGAATTTAAAAATATGATTACCGCCATCGCGCCGGACTTTCTGCATGCACTGCCTTATCAAACGGAATGCGAACGCGGTGATAAATCAGCCCCAGGCTATGAACGCAGTATTAGAGGATTGATTGAAAAAGAAGGACCTGAAACAATTGCAGGAGTTATCCTTGAACCTGTCCAAGGTGTCGGCGGTATACAAATCCCGCCTGAAGGCTATTTGAAAGCTGTGCGCCGGCTATGTGACGAGTATGGTATTTTAATGATGACAGATGAAGTCATTACAGGCTTTGGCAGAACCGGTAAAATGTTTGGCGTCGAACACTGGGATGTCGTCCCTGATTTAATGTCGGTTGCTAAAGGAATTACAAGCGGCTATATCCAGCTCGGGGCTGTGATGATGACCGAACAGCTGCGAGATGAATTAGCTGAACTGTCTGATAACGTTTTCTTCCATGGTTTTACTTACAGCGGCCACCCGACTGCCTGTGCTGTCGCTTTAAAAAATATTGAGATTATTGAAAATGAAGGCCTTGTTGACAATGCTAAACAAATGGAAAAAGAATTGCTTAACGGATTACATTATCTGCAGGACACTCATAAAATTGCAGCTAAGCCCCGAGCTCTTGGCTTAATGGGAGGAATTGAGCTTCTTGCTGATCCAGACAGCGACACAGCGTTTGATCCGTCTGTATTTGCAGCGCCAGCGGTGGTAGAAGAGTGTGCCAAACGAAATCTCATCTTGCGCCCGCTCATTTTCGGAGGATTGAACGTAGTAGCCATTGCTCCGCCTCTCATCGTGAACAAGCAAGACATTGAGACGATCATTCATACGCTGTCTGATTCAATCAAAGCATTTGAACAAAAAGTTTTATAAGCTATTTAACTAGTAAAATAGCTGATCAAGACATTATCGCAATAAAAAAGCTCGTTTATCTTTCCAATTGGTCAGTAAATGTCTCGTTTAGATTAGTCAACGAGCGTTACTGGCCAATATTTTCCAGAGAGGAGAAGCATAATGAATGAATATAATTATTCAGCAACTGAAACGAATGGAATCCAAGACGAGGCATCAGCCCATTCATTAAAAAAAGTTTTAAAAACGCGTGATTTAGTTATTTTTGGCATGGTATTCATGGCACCTGTTTCAGCCCAGACACTCTTTGGAGAACTGACCCAGCTATCCAAAGGACATGCGGTACTCTCCTATGTAGTAGGATTAGTGGCTATGATTTTCACCGCTTTTTGTTATGGAAAAATGGCTGGCGCTTTTCCAAAGGCTGGTTCCACTTACAGTTATACTTCCCAAGCCATTCATCCGCAACTAGGCTTTATGGCTGGATGGGCGATTTTACTCGATTACTTACTAATTCCGATGCTGCTTTATAAATTAAGTGCTGTCTTTCTGATGGAGCTCATTCCCTCTGTCCCCTTGTGGATAGTTCTATTGATTTTCGTCGTTCCAGTCACATTAAGTAACTACTTTGGCGCCCGCGTTACCTCGCGTGTGAATATGTATATGATGCTGCTCATGTTCTTCAGCCTCGCATTATTTATCGGCTTTGCTGTCAAAAGCCTCATTTCTTCAGGCGGAATCAGCAGTCTTTTTTCTTTACAGGGGATCTATAATCGGGATACTTTCTCAATGAATTCACTGGTTACAGGCGCCTCAATTGCTGTCCTTTCCTATTTGGGATTTGACGCCGTAACAACTATGTCTGAAGATTCTAAAGTTACAGGAAAGATGGTCGGCCGCGCCGCTATTCTTTCTTTGTTAATCAGTTCCTTCTTTTATATATGTCAAGTATATTTTGCTACACTTGCAGCGCCAGACTTCACTTCATTTGCCTCTCAGGAAACAGCTTTTTTTGAAATTGCTACCGCTGTCGGCGGCAGCCCCCTTGCCACCATTTGTACGTTGATTATTGCCGTGTCGGGAATATCAACTGCTTTGGCCGGACAGGCATCCGCTTCTCGAATCTTATTCAGTATGGGTAGTGACAAAATGCTGCCGGATTTTTTTGCCCGGCTGCATCCGAAATATCAAACGCCCGTCAACAGTATTGCCTCATTAGCAATAGTCGGCTATATTGGTGCTGTTTTCATTCCTTTATCCGTTCTTTTCCAGCTGATTGTCATAGGAGCCCTCTTTGGTTTTGTTTGTGTTAACCTTTCAGTCGTCAAAGAGTTCTACTTTCGTCGGAAAGAAAGGCAGGGATGGCAATTCATCACCAATTTGCTATTTCCGCTGCTCGGTCTCTCTGTCTGCGTTTACATTTTCTTTGGTATTAGCCCGATTGGAAAAACGATTGGTTTCATCTGGTTGTCCGCTGGTTTTTGCCTGTTAATGTACACCTTGAAATTTCTAAAAAGAGAGATTTCTATCTTTGAAAACCTGTAAATATAAAAAGCTATCTCTGAAAAGAGATAGCTCAGTTTGTCGACAAAAGGGGTTCGGAATAGTCTTATTCCGAACCCCTTTTGATTTTTCGGTAGTTTTAAAGCCATT